>JBBDNC010000116.1:0-3446 GCA_040877875.1 Balneolaceae bacterium
TACAGGGCAGCATCACGCCAATTTTGTCTTCCGCCTGCAGTGCCTTATGGGCAAATTTTGGGTTGCAAGCCCCCAAAATTTTATACTTTTTGAAATCCACGTCCAGCTTCTTTTTCAGCGTTTCCTTGACGTCAATTTCCGTCAGTACACCAAATCCTTCTTCCTTGAGAAGTTCGGTAACTTTTTCGATGGCCTGATCATAGTTCAGGCTGACTGTTTTTGAAGTAAAATATTCCATGGTTTTTTAGTTTAACTTTTTCGATTCAGTAGATTTATAATGTTCTCCTACAACATACAGCTGTCTCCCTTAAAGTAACCTTAAAACCCGGGACAACTTACTGGAGAACGACCGATCCCTCTTTCCCATCTCGTATTCTTGTTACCTTTTCAATTGAGCTGACAAAGACGATGCCATCTCCTTTATGCCCCGTGTGTCCGTGCTCCCTGATAATTTCGATAATGGTGTCGACATCATCCGTTTCTGCTGCGATCTCAATTTTAACCACATGCGTATGCATGGCCGGGAAATTCAGCGATCCGTGTTGGTGATCCGGATCACTGTACCGGCCGGTTCCCTCTCCTTCAAAAACCGTCATGCAGCAATATCCCTCCTTACGAAGTGCACTGTAGACGTCTTCCAGTAACATGGGTCTGATATAAGCTTTTATGAGTTTCATGAGTATTTCCGTTTAGCGTTCAACTTTAAGGAACCGGGCGTTAATGGCTACGATTACCGTACTCAGTGACATCAGCACCGCGCCCAGCGCCGGACTCAAAATGATGCCGTAGGTGTAGAGGACGCCCGCGGCCAGCGGTATGGCAAAGGCGTTATAACCGGTCGCCCACAGCAGGTTTTGGACCATCTTGCGGTAAGTGGCTTTGGCCAGCCCGATGAGGGAAGCCACGTCTTTTGGATTGCTCTGGGTCAGGATGATGTCTCCGGTTTCCACCGCTACATCCGATCCGGCCCCGATGGCAATGCCTACATCGGCCTGTGCAAGGGCAGGAGCATCGTTGACCCCGTCGCCGGTCATGGCTACTTTCAGGCCACGCTGCTGCACCTCCTTCACTTTGGAGGCTTTTTCTTCGGGTAGCACTTCGGCAAAGAAATCATCCAGCCCCAACTCTTTCGCCACGTAGACGGCTGTTTGTTGGTTGTCACCGGTAAGCATGATGCACTGGATGCCCATGGACTGCAGTGTTTGAATGGCTTTTCGGGAATCCTCACGGATCTTGTCGCCCAGGGCAATAGCACCTTGCAGTGTGTCATCAACCAGCACGAATACGACCGTCTTGCCCTGGCCGGAAAGTTCTTCATACTGCTCGGTGGGCAAGGCTATCTTTTGTTCCCGGAGGTAGCCCGGACTTACCACCTTGACTTGCTTCCCGGCTACACGCCCTTCAATACCTTTGCCGGTAATGGAATTGAATTCTTCTACTTTCATCAGCCCGTCGGCGGCCTTTACAATCCCCCGGGCAATGGGATGTTCGGAGTTTTGCTCCAGGGAGGCAGCCAGTTTCAGGAGCTGGTCGCTGTCGTCATACCCGTTGAAGGTGATGATGTCCGTTACGCCAAACTCGCCATAAGTAAGCGTGCCGGTTTTGTCAAAGATGATGGCCCCAAGATTCCGGGCCTCCTCAAATGCGGTGCGGTTTCGGATCAGGAATCCGTTTTGTGCAGCCAGACTTGTCGAGACAGCCACGACCAGCGGAACGGCCAGCCCTAGCGCATGCGGACAGGCGATGACCATCACGGTAACGGTACGCTCCAAGGCAAAGACAAAATCTTCCGTAGTAAACAGTATCCACGCAAAGAAAGTGAGGGCACCTGCGCCAAGAGCAACGATGGTGAGCCAGAAAGCGGCTCTGTTCGCCAGGTCTTGCGTGTGTGATTTGCTTTTCTGAGCTTGTCGAACCAGGTTGATAACCTGAGACAAAAAGGAATCTTCCCCGGTTCGATCTACTTCGATAGTCAGCGAACCTTCTTCGTTGATGGATCCGCCAATAACTTCGTCACCTTGATTTTTGGAGACCGGTTTGGATTCTCCCGTCATCAGAGATTCATTGACTGAACTTTTGCCTTCCACTACCACACCATCGGCCGGAATTTTCTCACCTGGTTTAACCAGTACCTTTAATCCTTTTTCTAGTTCTTCGAGGGGAACATCCCGGATGGAGCCGTCCTCTTGAACCACATGGGCTTCCGAGGGCATCAGTTTGGCCAGTTCTTCCAGGGCACGGGAAGCACTCATTACTGATTTCATCTCGATATAATGGCCGATCAGCATAATATCCACCAGGGTGGCCAGCTCCCAAAAGAAAATCTGTCCCTCCACGCCAAAGACTACCAGCGTGCTGTAGACATAAGCAGCCGTAATAGCGATGCCGATAAGTGTCATCATGCCCGGCTGACGCTTTTTCAGCTCATCATATAAACCACTCAAAAACGGCCAGCCACCGTAAAAGAAGACGATGCTGGAGAGTATAAAAGAGAAATGCAGGTCTCCGCTGAACCTTAGGCTATCACCTAAACCCAGGAACTCCTGAATCATCGGAGACAAAATCAAAATGGGCAGGGTGAGCGCGATGGAGGTCCAAAACCGTTTTAGGAAATCCGTGGCCATATGGGCATGGTGTCCGGCGTCCCCGCCCGAATGCTTATGTTCTTTGTGATTGTGATGTTTACGATCATGGTCGTGATGGCGCTCTTCATCAGGAGTGTGACCGTTATCCCTATTTTTGTGAGAATGCTTTATCATACATCCGTAAAATTTTCAGTTGTTCATCTTCGGAGTCTGGTTACTTATTAGCTTTAAGAGTATTATAAAGAAGACAGGCTTAAATTAAGCTTAAATAATAGGCGACCATTCCACGATAACGGCGGCTACTCCCTCTTCAGGAAAAATGGTCCGAATGATACTAGGCGAATTGAGAGAAAGATTAGTGACCGTTGAAGTTCATGTACCGTCACCATCTGAGATTCACTTGAGAGATTTTTGGCTCGGTTCGAAGAGGTATATTCACCCGAAAAACTGATTGCTGCTCCGGCAACGTTTGAAGCTCAGATGATCGGCAAAACTGTCTCTACTCTTGATCTTTGAATCTTGTAGACAAGTTAAAAGCCGGTACGTTAAACTTGTACCGCGTACGGGATTCGAACCGCCGGAGCACTGCTCCGGCAACATTGAAAGTTCTCCTGTGCTAGTACAACTTCTTATTTTGAGCCAGGTATGACTCTCATGCTGTAAAACAACTGCACATGGAAAATGTACCGCGTACGGGATTCGAACCCGTGCTACCGCCGTGAAAGGGCGGCGTCCTAAACCCCTAGACGAACGCGGCAAATATTCAGTAATGTCAAAAGTCTTGCATCCACGTAGCTGACTTTTAGCCGAGGCGACAGGCGGATTCGAACCGCCGTACGAGGTTTTGCAGACCTCTGCCTA
>JBBDNC010000117.1:0-18951 GCA_040877875.1 Balneolaceae bacterium
AATTCGCTCAGGCTTTGATATTGAACAAAACCCCTGGTTTTTCAAAGCCCTCTTATAAAATAATCTGCCTGTCTGTAACTTAAAACCTTTATAGATCATTGAAAAATACGTACAAATTCTTGCAATCCGTTGACAGATAGGGCTCTTAGAGGAAACGTACAGGGCTCACTCCACCGTATATGTTAATTAAAACTTCCCTTGATGCGTATAGCGGTTGAATAAAGCTGCATATGGAATATAGTGGTCTACATCGCTACCCGGCTTTTAATCCCCTCCCCGGAGGGGTGCAGGGGTGGGTTCGTTTGACAGACAAGTTATATTCATGGGAAACGATGGTATATTATATATAAATTCAACCGCTAAACAAGTTCTCTTGATCAATATGTATACCATGCAATCTGTCAAAAATACATTGTATATACTCACAGGATCAGCTAGTGGCACCTCAATACAAACAATATTTCTACATACCTATTATTTATGAAAAAGGCGGCCAAACCGTGACGTTCACCACCTTTTCATATATTATCTCTGTCTTCCCATTCAACTACTTAGAAATGAATGTTGACTCCAATTGCCAGCCTGCTATTCTGGCTGTAATCAAATTCATCGTCTTTAAACAATCTGGAAAACCGATATTCAATAAAAGGCCGGATCACCGGGATCGGCAATATTTCCGTTCCCACAAAGACATTCCAATAGAAGCTTTGTTCATCGAATTGCTGTTCATTCACTCCGGTGCGGACCGATTCAAAGCTTTCACTGCCCAGGCCTAAACCGGCATAGGGATTTACCAGGCCAAGATCAACACCGCCGTAAGCGGCCATACCAAAATCATAATTATCAATCTCTGTCGTATAACTTTGAGTCTCAGCTTCTATTTCATCGCTGAAATAACTGAAATGGCCCCGGAGTCCCAAATCAATAACCGGGATGCCGGAAAGGATTTGCCGTTGTAATCGCAGGCCGAATCCATTGGCCGGATCTTCATCCCTTACCTCGTATGAAGCTCCGGCGCTCCATTGTGCGACAACAGGGTCAGCCGATAAAAAAGTGGTTAAAAAAAGAAAGAACGAAAGAATAGATATGCCGATAATCCGTTTAGATAAAGTTTCCATAATCTGTTACCTGTAGATGATTTTTAAAATTGGCTCTTCAGGATATGGCTTGAGATAGAGAGGAAAACAAAAACTGTGTCCTGAATCTGTTTCAGGCCCATTCCCGGCAGAGTCGAAAAATGGAATGAAAAACCGGATGCCGTCCTTTCAACCTCAAAGCGAGTCACAAGCCGCCAATTTTTTATTAACTGTTTACTGTTAACTGATCCCTGAAAAGATATATTGTAAGCAGGTACCCGGTTTTATTCATTTCCAGGTTCAGGCCACAATTTTGAAATCAACTTACTGATTTCAGCGATGGAAATCGGTTTTACCAAATATTCCACATGCTTCGTTTCATCGGCAAGGCTTCTGTTCAGCTCATCCGAGTTGCCTGTAATATAGATTACCGGTACCTGAGCAGTCTTCTGTATCTGTTTGACGGCATCTATTCCCGAGATCCCGGGTCCCAGGTATATGTCAACGAGCATCAGGTCGGGGGGGGACTCCAACGCAAACCGGATCGCCTCTTCACCGGTTTCGGCTCGATCAATATGCTGAAATCCCAGCTTCTGCAACATTACCTGCAGGCTCATCATCAGGATCAGATCGTCTTCGATGATCAGGATTCGCCGCTTCCGATACCTTTCTTCAGGTTGTATTTTATTCATGATTTAATTCTCCATACCTAAACCAAAAATGCATTACTTGACCCTCTTACATTCGTTTTCTCAAATGTTATTCTCAGAGAGTTCTTCTCTTCATATATGAATTCAAACGAGGCCTTCAACTGATGCAGCAGAACCTGTACGATTTTTAAATTTAAAAGTTCACCGGTTTCAATATCTTTTTTCGTAATCGTTTGAATGTAGTCGGCAGACAGGACGATTTTGACCCGGTTCCCTGACATGGACAGCTTGAGGCCAATTCGGTCTGACATTCCATCTGCCGCCTCCGTCGATAAAAACAGAAGTTCATTGATCAGCAACCCGCAGGAAACAGCCTGGTTTAAGTTAAGGTTCACCGGCCTCAAGTCAAGGTCAATAAACGTTGAATCTTCATCCATTTCAATAATCTGATTCGTTAATCGCTGAAAATAGGAATGAAGTTCGACGTGGACGACATCTGCCTGCTGATAGACCGATTCATGAATCTTTGCAATGGCAAAAATACGGCTCTGAACCTGTTTTAGACGGTTGCTCAGTTTGTCGTCATCGCCATCCATCATTTGAAGGTCCATCAGTCCGGTAATGACTGCCAGGTTGTTCTTTACCCTGTGATGCACTTCCTGCAACAGGACCTCTTTTTCATGCAGTGTTTTCTCAAGGGTTTCTTTTCCTTTTTCAACCTCCAGGCGGGCTTCCTGTTCCATTTTAAACAGGTCTGTAATTCGTTTTTCCAGCTTCACCCGTTGGCTGATATCTACATACATCTCATACGTTGCCATCACTGCATCATTCACCGATACGGGAACTGTGGCAAGCAGAATCGAGATCTCTTCACCGTTTTTGTGCAGCCGGACCGTTTCCTGCTGGCCGGTTATACCTTTAAAAGTTTTGTTTAACAAGCTTGCGGATTCCTCTTTTAAATGAGCCGGTGAAATCAATTGTGTTACATTTTTCCCGACCAGCTCATTCCGGTTAAAGCCGAACATTTTTACAAATTTGTCATTCACCCTTTCTGCTTTCTTTTCGGAATCAATCAAAACCATGCCCACCGGAGCATTGTCAAACAACTGGCTCATGAGTTCAAAGGCAACCTTCTTTTCCTCTTCTATTTTCAGATTTTCCGATATATCAATCCCGGTGGCCACTACATATTTGTTTTGCCCGCTTTCGAACAGGTTACTGCGAAAACGGTAAGTGCGGACTTCTCCGTTCTTTAAATTCAGATCGAGGTTCGTCACTACATGGCCTGTGGAGTATACCTGTTCCAGGTTTTCCCGTAAAGCTTCCCGGGATTTTTCATTTACGATATCGAATGCATTGTATTGCCGTAATTCCTCTTCTGAATACCCGAGATCCCGGTACATCGTATCGTTCCAGTTGATTAAAGTGCCGTTTTGATCCAACACTACAAATAATCCGGGAAGGCTGCTGATGGCTGTTTTGGTAAATCGCTGCTCTTTCAACAATTCCTGTTCAACTGCTTTTTTTTGTGAAACATCCCGGAACATCGTAAATACCCGTAGCTGAGCATGCTCGTTCCGGTACAATTTCGAGGTCACATCCACCGGAATTTCGACTCCCCGTTTATTCAGGAAAATCATCTCCCCCTGGAACTCTCCGGATTGTTCCCGGATGGCAAGTGCATGAATCGCATCCGGATTTTTCATATCCATCAACTTCTCTTTGGGCAGGCCGGGCAACTCATCCGAATCATAGCCCAATATGGCCGCCGCCGAAGGATTACACTCCAGAATCTCCCCTTCCTGATTGCTTAGAATAATGCCCATGATGTTATCCTTGAACTGCTGCTTGTATCGATCTTCACAATCTCTTAGGGCTATGGCAGTTTGATACTCTCGTGTGACATCCCCGTGTACGACCATAAATTTTTCCTGTTCTTTATCTACAGGCTTAATCGTCACTTTTAGCCATTGTACCTTTTCCGCTCCCTCCGTTGACACAGAATAGGGAATACTAAAACTCTCTTTTTCCCCGTCCAGTACACTCCGCAAACCCAGAATCATCTTTAAAGCATAGTCATTCCCGGTTTCCGCCTGTTTTGCCAGAACGTGGAAATAGTTTTTCCCGATCGACGAAGAGCCGATAAAAGGCGATCCCGATGAATTCTCTTTCCAGCGCTTATTCGCTTTGGATACCTCTGCCTGGCTGTTCAGCAACGCTACACAAGCCGGGAAAGAGTTCAGCAGATTCAATTCCATAATCTCTGTATTCATGACAATCTCTGTTCTATTATACAATTCACCCGTAAAGATGAGAGATTTCCAGACTTGATAACAGACGTTAAAAGCCTATTTTTGGGAATAGGTAAAAACACCTATCAAGGACTCTATCCAATAAGTGAATATTGAACACAGATTGATCAGTATTTCGAGAACTGCAGGGAATTCACTCACCCAAAATAGTTCGTCAAACTGACTATTTACCGGGATTCAATAACAAAATATGACAGTACTTCGGAAACACAGAGTATAGGATGGGTTATTCTGATACGGAAGTTACCAGACAACCGGAAGATCCATTGGAATTCCCTTCACAGATCGGGCAGGCCTTCTTCCAGGGCGTATCGAACGAGCCCGGCAGTATTTTTTGCCCCGGTTTTCTGAAGAAGGTTTCTGCGGTGGGCATCGACGGTTCGAACGCTGATGAATAACTTCTCTGCAATTTTCTGATTGGTATATTCCCTCACTATCAGCTTCAAAACTTCCTTTTCACGTTTTGTGATCTCAATTTTCTCCCGCCTCTTTGGTTTCCCCTTGTTTTGGACTAATTCCATCATAACGCTCCGTGTAGCATCGCTGCTGAAATAATGCTGTCCTTCCATGATTGTGTGTATCGCTTCCTTCAGCTCCTCCCGCGTTGTACTTTTCAATATATAACCCGAAGCACCGGCCTGAATCATTTTACGAACGTGTAAATCCTGATTGGAGACAGTAAGGGCTAATATTTTTATCTCGGGATATAACTCCTTAATACGTGTAGTCCCCTCTATGCCGTCCATTCCCGGCATGCTGATATCCATGATCACCAGATCTATTTCAAGATTTTCGCAAAGGCCCAGGGCTTGCTCCCCCTCTGCCGCTTCCCCTACCACCTCCAGGCCGGGTTGAGTTTTGATGAGGGATTTCAGACCGTCACGTACGATTTCGTGATCATCCACCAGTAAAATATTAATATTCGCCATTTTTTAAGACTCCTGTTACTGTTAATTTATTAACCGGCACTTCAACCAGAATCACCGTCCCTTCATTTTTTTTACTTTGAATGGTCAGGGTCCCCTTCAGGACTTCCGCCCTGTTCTGCATACTGATTAATCCCAGTCCGCTGTCTTCACTTCGTTTGGCATGTACATCAAACCCCATCCCGTTATCCTGAATTCTGCAAGCCAGGATATCATCCTCCAATATCAGGCGGACATCAATCCGGTCACACTTTGAATATCGAAGGGCATTGTTCAGCCCCTCCTGAAGTATCCTGTAAATATTCAATTTAACAGGATCCGGGAGAATTACATCTTCAATATTTTCCAGATACGAGAATGTAACCCCGGAATCCGCTTCAAGGTCTTGAATCAGGGATTCTGTGGCATGAGACAATCCGAATTCCTCAATAGCTCTCGGTAGCAGGTTGTGGGAAATTCGACGGGTTTCTTCAATCGCATAGTGGAGTTGCTTCAATCCTTTGTCAAACTGCTCCAATCGTTTTTTATCTACCCTGGCCAAAGCCCCGTGAAGGGATTCTAAATTCAGGCTTGCGGCGGTCAGGTATTGTGCGAGTCCGTCGTGTAATTCTTTGGCCACCCGTTTTCGTTCCTGTTCGCTTCCTTCGATAATCGACCGGATGGACCGTTCCTGATACCGTTTCCGTTCGGTGATATCCCAACCGATTCCTATTAGGGTATCGTCACTCAATCTGATATTCGTCCAGGAAGTCTGGACGGATTTTCCGGATTTGGTTACCATTTCCAGGTCTTTCCAGCCTTGACCCGGGTTGGCCATAAACTGTTTCACTTCTTCCTGATGTTTTTGATCAGGATACAAGGCATCAAAAATGTCAATGTCCGGGATCTCGTCATTTTTCCATCCTGTAACGGCTTCAAACTCCCTGTTTACAGATATATCTTCCAAATCGAGCCGGTACGTGGTAATCATGACCGGAATATTCTCAAAGATCTTCCGGAGCAATTCCTGTTCCCTTTTCCTGGCAAGTTTATCCCCGATTTCACTTCCGATCCCGGAAAAGAATCTCATCAAATTGTTATTCAGAGGCTGCTTGCGGGTACTGAAGAGCATCAGAACGGCAATGACACTTTGATCGGCAATCACCGGGACGGACAATACCGATTTCATACCTGCACGGGTCGTATCTTTCTTTTGTTTAAACCGCTCATCGTTCGCCAGATCTTCAACCCATTGCGCTTTCAAACTCTCCACGGTCGTCCCCACTATCCCTTCTCCGATTGCGAAAGTATACTCGCTGACCAGCCGGTCAAATTCTTCAAATTGCTCACCCTCGGTGTGCCAGCCTACTTCTTTATGATAAACATCTTTCTGTTGATCCGGGGTAAAAGCAAATCCGGCCTCCCAGTGCAATTCCTGGCAGATATTCCTTAAGACACTTCTGAGGGCGGACTGAAAATCTTTTGCAGGTTCGACAGAAAGTATCAACTGGAGCAGGAGGTTCGTATAGGCTTCAAAAGCTCTTTTTTCACTGACATCCACGATAATTATCTCTTGCATTGGCTTGTCAGATATAGATACATCGGAAATGACAAGCTCTCCCCACAAATCCGAACCGTCTTTTTTCAATAAATGCGCCTCTGTAACATGGCCTTCCTCTTTGTTCCGGGCCGATTCTAACGCATTCTCTATATTGTCCTGTTGATTCGGGTGGACAAAATCTACAAACGCCCGTCCTGTGAGGGTCTTAATATCATAGCCAAGTAATTTTGAAACGGTCAGATTACCGTCTGCAATTCTCCCCTCTTGTAGATGCAGGATACCTACGCCCGCATGGTTAAACATCGATTTGATGTGGTCTGATTGTTCGTTTGAACTTCGGTTGAGCCGTTTGATCAGCCAGAAGAGAAGTGCCGAGGTAGCCAGTACAAAAAACCACCCTTTAATAGTTTGAAATCTTGACAGTAATAGAGGGTCCGATACCAGAAAGTCGAGCAGACGATCAGTAAAGGCAATCCAAAGGATTGAAATAATCAGGTAAATAAAAACAACCTTTACCGTCGATAGATGAAATCTGTTTTGATTGTCAAACATTTTAATAACCCTCTTGATTAATTTAATCAAGTTGCATTGAAATGCAAGCATGTACCAAAATGATACATTGAATCGCCTTGAAAAGTACTTCCGAGGGGGGGGCTCTGAATGGCCCTGAAACATGAAAAACCGGATGTGATACAGTGTGGAAAAGTAAAGGAAAAACTGAAACCGTAACTGATTGATTTTATGATACTTGATGATGAAAGTAAACGAATGTAATATCAGATTATTCCCGCCATCAGCAAGGGGATTTCCTATAACTACTTCTACCCCGGGGTATCCGGCATTGGGTTCGGGGACAATGTATCAGGAGATTCAATCGGCAACAGCGAATCCGGTTCGGTCGTCTGATTCAGGGAATCCGGGAGGCTCTCCGTTTCCAGGGAATCCACTTCAACAGGAAAATCAGAAGAATCGGCATCCGGGTCCAATTCCAGATTGATGTCGAAATCCCAGGGCAACGGATCCGTATCTTCCTCCGGGTTGGACGTATCCAGCGGTAGATAGGGAAGACCGGTAAGGTGGGTCATTTGACGTAAGATCCACCTGCTTCGCTCCTCTGTATAGGGAGAAGGCGGTTCCACACGCATCCGTTTCGGACTGGGCAGGACTGCGGCCAGCCGGGCTGACATATCCGGCTGCAGACGCGAAGCCGGTATTCCGAAAAACAGATTCGATGCCATCCCCGCGCCAAAAATCCCGGGGCCGAATTCTGCGATATTCAGATAGACTTCGAGGATACGTTCCTTCGTCCAGAACAATTCGATCAGAACGGTGATCCCGGCTTCAATGCCTTTCCTGAAATAGGATTGCGCGGGCCATAGATACAGATTTTTCGCAACCTGCTGGCTGATTGTGCTGGCACCCCGGACTCGACCCTGCTCCCTTTGTTCTTCCATCGCATCCCGGATCGATTCCAGGTCAAATCCATAGTGTTCCCAAAACCTCTGGTCTTCCGCTGCAACCACCGCCCACTTCAGGCTATAGGGTAGTTCCTCTTCCGGGACCCACTCTTCGCGAAGATTTACTCTCTCCATATCCAGCTCCTTCCAGTCCTGCTGAAGGATAAAAGCCGTAAAAGGGGGATTGATCCAGCGCAGGGAAAGCACAGAAAACATAAAAAGGAGAACCAAGCCCCCTGCAACGATTCCTGCAATTTTGAAAACATATCCCCACCTGAAGGAATCCTTCCGGTGATCCAGGGACTCGGGACTATCTTGAGGGTATATGGTCATAATTTCTTTTACAGGCCAGCATGCCGTAAGAACGATAGAGAATGAATTCCAGTTCCTTCATCTTTCCCGAACCTCATTCTGTGAGTTCTACACCCTGTCTTGGTCCTGCCGGATGTGCAAGGGAGGAAAGTGATTTGACGGGACTGGCAGGGAATAAAAATCCAAATAGAGATACTGTCATAACCCGGAGCCATTTTTTTCTAATATCATAGACAGGTCCTTATCCAATTGTGAACTGAGAATCACCATTGACACATGCTTTTAGTTGCAGGTTGATCTGATAAATACATTTTTTTTTTGGTATGAATTCAACAATGTGATCAGATCTGCCATTACGTATGACTGATTATAAGGTACATGGACGGACAATTGAACTCATACAAAATGGCTTGTCAGCTCAAAACTTTACAATTACTTGTCGTTTTCAGTTGGGTTAATTATATATAGTCCTTGCAAACCGGTTTACGGAAATATAGCTGTATCATTGTGTCGATTAACATTTGCCATAAGTACAGCATGGCACTTGTGAAATCAAACATACATTCAACCAACTAAAGTCATTATGTACCGAAATACTATCCTGTTCACCGTCATCGCAATAATTACTGCCATTCCACCCGCGGAAGCCCAGCACAATCATGCTCACCCTGATCCCCACATTCATGGACGGGAAGTTGTATTTCCGGACATCCCCGGTTACCATACGATGTCGACGGATTTGCATATCCATACCGTATTTTCCGATGGAAGTGTCTGGCCGGATATCCGGGTTCAGGAGGCACTGAAAGACAACCTGGATGTCATTGCAATAACCGATCACCTGGAGTATCAGCCGCACAAGGCTGATATCCCTCATCCCGACCGCAACCGTTCCTACGAAATCGCCGCCGGGCAGGTGGATGAAGAGGAACTGATCATCATCAACGGTTCTGAGATTACAAGGGATATGCCACCGGGTCACTCGAACGCCGTTTTTGTGCAGGATGCCAACAAGCTTCTTGTTGACGATGTGAAGGGTGCTTTCAGGGCAGCGGTGGAACAGGACGCCTTCACTTTCTGGAATCACCCCTCGTGGCTGAGTCAGTCGGATGACGGTACTCCGCCGCTTTCCGATTTGCATCGTGAGCTTATTGACGAGGGACTGCTGCACGGAATTGAGGTTGTGAATCATCACAGGTATTCAAAAGAAGCCTTGCAGATTGCCCTGGATTACGGCTTGACCATTATAGGAACCTCCGACGTCCACGGGCTGATTGACTGGGACTACGAGGTACATCACGGCGAACACCGGCCGGTCACCCTGGTATTTGCCAAAGAGTATTCAAAACAAGGGTTAAAAGAAGCCCTTTTTGACGGCCGGACGGTCGTCTGGAAAGAAGACCTGCTGATTGGCAGGGAAGAATACCTGGTCCCCCTTATCGAAGCCTCCCTGGAGATTACCGAGAGTTACTATCTTGGAGACACCTCTGTCTTGCAAGTTGAAATCAAAAACAGCACGGGCCAGACGTTTTTACTGGAAAACAAAAGCGAGTATTCCCTACACCACAATACAGATATCATCACATTAAAACCCTACAGTATAAGCACCTTTCAGGTCATGACCCTGGAGAGACTGGATCAAATTCACTGGCCGCTGGAAGTATTGAACGGGATAACAGCCCCGGACACTCATCCGGTGATTACGCTCGAAACTGTGATCGACTAACCCGTATATCTCATCGTCTGGCGGATATTAATAAAAGGAACCCGCCAGGCTGAGCGTTTATCATACCCAATAAGAAAAGGGTGTTATTTCAATCCAACAGGCGATTTAACGTCGGTTCCATCTCTTCTGCCCAGAGTTCGTATCCCTGTTCGTTAGGGTGAAGCAAATCCGGCATGATCTCCTCCGAGAGGCCTCCCTCTTCATCCAGGAACACATCATTGATATCCAGAAAATAAACCCTCTTATTGTCGGCCAGGGCAGTAATACGTTCGTTAATCTCGTTATTTAGCTGCCGGAGTGAATCAGCAGGGGTGGCTCCACGAGGAAAGATCGCCAGCAGCAATACCTTCGTATCCGGAAGGCGTCTCCCGAGTTCCTCCAGGATTCTCTCCACGCCCCGGGCCGTTTCCTGCGGAGGATCCTGCCGGTGCCCGGTATTATTGGTCCCGATCATGAGTACGGCCAGTTCAGGATTGATTCCATCCACTTCACCATGTTCCAGCCGCCAGAGAACATTTTCGGTACGATCACCGCTAAACCCCAGGTTATAGGCTCCGAGGGGGGTATAATATTCCTCCCATACCTCCTTGCCGGCTTCTTCCCAACCCTGGGTAATCGAGTCGCCCAAAAACAGAAGCCTCGCCGACTCCCGGCCTTCCTCCTCCAGTTTTGCCTCATGGCGGGGCATCCACCATTCAATCGCCCACTCTTCCTCCAGCGGTGTGGGCGTTAGTGCAAGGGGAGTTGACACATCCTGGTCCTCCGGAGATTGCGCATCCGGGTGGGCACATGCTGCCAGGAGCAGCGAAATTACGATAAGCATCCAATATCGATTTTCCATAACTCGATCCTTTCGTTGATTTTAGTTGAGCTTGTATTGAACAATAAGTGTTATAAGCTAAGAGTACAACTCTGAAAGCCTTCCATAACCGGCTGTATATCCTTTATTGATGAGGAAAAGTACTGAAACATATTTTCGAACCTGCCGTAATAACATCAGAACCCTTTGTGCCGGGTTCCACATCTCGTATATTCTGAACGAACAGCAATGCTTGCTGCCAGATAACTTATTAAACCGTATGGAGTTGTTATGATTGAATTGATCATTGTATTGGCCTTGCTGCTGGGGATCGGCATCTATATCACCTCTATTTATAACAAGCTGGTCACCCTGCGCAACCGCTTCAAAAATGCTTTTGCCCAGATCGACGTGCAGCTCAAGCGGCGTTACGATCTGATTCCGAACCTGGTGGAAATCGCCAAAGGATATATGAAACACGAACGTGAAACGCTTGAATCGGTCATTCAGGCCAGGAATCAGGCTCAACAAGCCGAGAAAAAAGTATCCGATCAGCCCGATGATCCCGAAGCCATGCAAAAGCTGGTTGGAGCCGAACAGGCCTTGACCGGTGCCCTTGGACGGATGTTTGCCCTGTCGGAAAACTATCCTGACCTGAAGGCCAACCAGAATATGATGCAGCTTTCCGAGGAGTTGTCTTCTACTGAAAACAAGATCGCTTTCGCCCGGCAGTCGTTTAATGACGCCGTTATGAATTTCAATATCTACCGGGAGAAGTTTCCAAATGTGTTTATTGCCAATTCTTTCGGATTCCTCGGGGCACCGCTCTTCGAAATTGAAACCGCTGAAGAACGAGAGGCTCCCGAAGTCTCTTTCTGACAGAACTGAAACCGAGGGTTTATGGATTTTTTCGAAGCGCAGGACCGAGCCCGGCGTAATACCTGGAAACTGGTTCTGCTTTATGCGGCTGCAGTGATCCTGATTATTACATCTGTCTACCTGGTGACAACGGTTATTTTCGGGTATACGGCAGGGATTCCGCCGGAGGCTACATTCCTTGAAAGAGTGTGGCATCCCTGGCTGTTGCTGAGTGTCTCCACGATCATTGTAATCATTATCCTTTCCGGTACTCTCTTCCGCGTAGCCCAGTTGAGAAGAGGGGGCGCAGCCGTAGCTGAAATGCTGGGAGGTCGTAAAGTGGAGCCCTCCACAAATGATTTCAATGAACAGCAGCTTATCAACGTAGTGGAAGAGATGTCGATCGCATCGGGCATACCGGTTCCGGACATCTATGTCCTGGACAGGGAGGAGAACATCAACGCTTTTGCAGCCGGGTTCGGTACCCATGATGCGGCAATCGGTGTAACCCGGGGGACCCTCGAACAACTCAACCGGGATGAACTGCAGGGGGTCATCGCCCATGAGTTCAGTCATATTTTTAACGGGGATATGCGCCTGAACATCCGGCTGATCGGAATTCTGAACGGGATCCTGCTCTTGCATATTATGGGGCTGATCCTGATGAGAAGCAGTATGTTTGCCGGGATGCGGGGTGGCAGTTCCGGCAAGGGCAAGGGAAGTGGAAATTCTGCCATAGCCATCATCATCCTGGGGGTTTCTCTGCTCATCATCGGATATATCGGGATGATCTTCGGGCGGATGATCCAGGCCGCTATTTCCCGTCAGCGTGAGTACCTGGCGGATGCGGCGGCCGTGCAGTACACCCGAAATCCCGTGGGACTGGCAGGGGCTCTTCGAAAAATTGCCCGGATGAAGGATGGGGGCAAAATACAGGACGGCCATGCCCTGGAAATGAGTCACCTGTTTTTTGCCAGCAGTTTTAACTCGGCTCTCGACCGCATTTTTGCCACACACCCCCCTCTTGAAAAACGGATACAGACCATCGACCCGTCTCACGATCCCGAACATGAAAAAATGAAGGAACGGGTTCAAAAACGGGTGGCGAAAGACCGTATCACGCAGCCCGAAACCGCTGCTGAATCTCCCTTGCCTTTTGCAAGCGGACATGCCGCACTGACCCCGGAAGTGATCCTGGCAGCCATCGGGTCTGTCGACAGAGGCCAACTCGACCGTGCCGGAAAAATTCTTCAGGACATCCCCGCTGGATTGAGGGAAGCAGCCCATGAACCTTTCGGAGCCGAAGCTCTGATCTATGCATTGCTATTGTCCGGATCGAAATCCACAGAACAAAAATTTCCAAACTGGTTCCGGGAACAAACCGGAGAAAAACTGACCGGTCATGTGGAAAAGCTCACTTCCCAACTACAGATGCAGAACGGACACCGTGAATGGTTTCTTCCGCTGGCCGAACTGGCCCTGCCCTCCCTGAGAAATATGAGTGCGGATCAATACAAGGAATTCCGGAATAACATGGAACAGTTGGCACAGGAAGACGGGATCATCAGTTATTTTGAGTTTGCCCTTGAAAAGATGGTCGTCCGCCAGCTCGACTCGGCATTTTCTAACAGGAAAGACCCCGAAGTCCGCCACCACCACTTGAAAACCCTCGGGAAAGAGTTTGCCATACTCCTCTCGGCCATGGCACATGTTTGTGAAACAGACCCGGAAGCTGCCTGGAAAGCCGGTTTAAGGCCTGTTGAAAAATATCTTCCCGATGGAATAGAGTTGCTTCCGGAAGATGAATGCGGCCTGAAACAGCTCGGCAAGACCCTGGATGAGATTGCAGCTTCAGCCAATCCGGTCAAAAAGTACATCATTACCGCCATCGTTTACTGCATCACCTCCGATCAGCAGATCAGCATCGCCGAACGGGAGCTTCTCAGGGCTGTATCCGAGGCGATTGACTGCCCGGTACCGATGATGGGTTAAATTGTATCCCTTTTGAGCACCGTAACTTTACTTCACTCATCGAGGAATTCATCTCTTCCCCGCCCTCCGGTAAATGTTAAAGAAATAGACAAAAATATCGATTTAGGTTGAAGGTGACTCCCCGGCGATCCACTCACCAGGGCGCGAACGATTCTCCCACGCCCTTTCGGCATCTCTCGCACCGGCTTTGAATCTGTATTCAAAACTTTCCTCGCTAAAATCCATCCCGTCTCCGAGAGCCTCTTTCGGGTCAATCAAGACCGGTTCAAAATACTTCAAGGGCCGCCCCTTCAAATCCGTCAGAGTAAGCGGATCCTCAACACCTCTGTCCTGAAGCGACCTTCGATGCTGGCGTACAATATGGTTGACCGACAGGAAACGTTTGATATCTTCCCGGAAGATTTCGTTGAGCAGTATATCCAACGACCGGATCCCCGCCTGGTCGATAGAACGGATCGAGTCCGGATCCACATCTTTGTAGCCTTCCCCCTCATCCTCCGTACCCACAAAGGGTTCGGTCGTAATCATCACTACAAGATCCGGATCCTGCCGGATCGCTTTTCCCAATGGAGTGATGTTGCGAACTCCACCATCCACCCATAGCTCATTTTCCGTACGTACCGGATCGAACAACACGGGGATCGCCGTGCTTGCATAAATGACACGGCAGTCCTCCTCTCCGAGCTGGTGCCCTGCTTCAAACCTCTTGTCACGATAACGTCCCGATCCCAAATCCACCTTCCCTACTGAAAAGGGAATATTTACTTTTTTACCTATCAGTTCATCGTGTATCAGCCTCTGAAGTTTTTGGGTATCATAGAATGCCAGCGGCGGATTCAAAATCCCGATCTTGTAGCCAACCCACTGCAGTCCGATCGCCAGCCAGCCCCGTTGTTGGATGACATTCTCCTGCCTCGAATGCCTCCACAAATCTGTCAAACGCTCAAGTTGACCGGTTGCCAACATAGAGGCATTGATCGCCCCAACACTCACTCCGCTCATGAAATGAAATTCGGCGCCGAGTTGAACCAGCTTTGTCAAAGCTCCAGCCTGATAGGAGCCCTTGGCGAATCCGCCACTGAGGACCAGTACAATTTTGCGAGTATTTTGCGGCATAGGGGGGCTCCCCATTTAGTTTATCCTTATCCTGCAATGAAACGAAATCCTTCGATTCATAACATTCTTCGCTTCGGATTTTGGGCAGCGATCCGGAATTGAGAAAGTAAAAACGAACATCAAACTGATACCGGGAAAACCTCGGCGAAAGTCTTTTTGAAGTAACTCATTATCTTCGGGGCAAATATTCTATGCCGGGGTTTCAACCATTGATTTGAAATGCCTGAAATCTGAATCTGTCTTCTACAAAGCGCTCAAAAAGCATCGTTGACTTCGATCCAGTATCCATCCGGATCGGTAAAGTAAATTTGATAGATACCATCCGGCAGAATGAAAATACAATTTTTTTCGGTTTTACACCCGGTTTTACTTCACCGGTTCAGGACACATTCATTCCTGTCCGGTCAAAACCATACGCATCCCTGCAGAGAGCCATATTCAATACCGAATACAAAGAAGGTATACCTCTGCCTTTGGACCTGTTGAATCATTTCCTCTGAAGGATTGTAAATGAACAGTTTGTCAGTTACCGGATAGAACAATGAAACACACTCCCGGTTCTATTCAACCCGATGGCCCACGGAAAAATACTCTCCGAAATTCAAAAGGAACCATTCCGGATTCGGGATCGTTGAAATAATTAGTAAATTTGCCATCAAGCCAATTATAAACATAAACCTGTATTTTTTATGCTCAAGTATCTGCCCATAATTTTCATCAGCCTCACCCTGGCCGCTTGTCAATCTGAAACGTCTTCTGATCAGCCCTCTTCGGACAATTCCATGAGTCAGCAAATGCCAGAGGATATGCAACCCCAGACAGATATAGACGTCTCGGACGAGGAACTCGACCAGTTTCTGGACGTCTCCATGAAAGCCCGTGAAGTACAAATGGGCTATCAACAGGAAATGATGACCGCCATAGAGGATGAAGAGCTTGCCCTGGAAATTTATAACCAAATCGCCCAGGCAGTCCAAATGGGACAGTCGCCCGATGAAATCGATGTAAGCGGCGAAGATATGGAGAAATATAAACGGGCCAACGTAATGATTGAAGAAATCGGGACCGAGATGCAAGAGGAAATCGCCGACTCCATTGAATCAGCCGGCATGGATATGGAACGGTTTCAGGCCCTGAACCAGGCAATTCAGCAAGACCCGGCACTCCAGCAGCGCATTCAGCAAAAAATGCAGGAATCCGGCATGATGCCTCAGTCTCCATCTCAACAGCAAAATCAGTAGGCTCCAGCTGCCAAGACTAAAACAGAATTGAAAAATCGGCGAAGTTAACGTAGATCCAAATCACAATAACAACGAGAACCCCACTGGCAGGCAGGACATACTTCCAGGGAGTCAGGTCGACGTCTTTTGTATACTCCTGCTCCCAGGCTTCCGGCAGGGGTTTGAGATAGCCGATAACGAGCATCAAACCCACCAGGATTGCAAAGGCAAGCCCGAGGAAATGAAATTCGGTGAGTGTAGCCACCCAACCGTTGAAAGGCGGGACAAAATAACCGATGGCAATTCCCAAACAGCCGACAACCAATGCGTACTTTGCAGCGAGAGGTGGTATCCGCCGGCCGGTCATTCCGATAAATACCACGGCTAAAATCGGAATAAAATAGATGCCGTTCATCTGCTGCAGATATTGAAAAATGCTTTCCTGGCCAATAAGCAACGGAGCAATGATCATCGAAGCCAGTGCGACGATCCAGCCAAATTTCTTTCCCGCCCGGACGATTTGATGATCCGTCGCCTCTTTTTCCCAGATAGCCTTATAAAATCCATACCCATACAGAGTAGCGGTGGCATTCAGGGCGGAGTTGAATGAACTGAGAATGGCCCCCACCATTACCCCCGCGAATAAACCGGTCAACGGTGCCGGAAGGACATCTCTGACCAGCACTCCATAGGCACTATCCGCACTGATGCCCGTATCGGCATAGAGATAAAAAGCAATAATACCGGGAATCACGAGATACAACGGCCCGAGAAGTTTGAGCAGTCCGGTCAGGAGCACCCCTTTTTGTCCCTCGGCCAGACTGCTGGCTCCAAATGTACGCTGGATAATCTGCTGATTGGTACACCAGTAAAAAACATTCAGCAGCAAGACCCCTGTAAACAGTGTTGAGAAGGGAACCGATTGTTCGGGTCCGCCGATAGAATTAAACCGCTCGGGATTGGCCTCATTCAATGTCTGCCATCCCTGAAAAACCCCCTCACCGCCGCTAACGGCTTGAAGGCCGAAATAGGTGATGGCAAATCCACCGAGCAGCAACCCGATCCCATTTAAAAGGTCAGATGCGGCAATGGAACTCAAACCACCAAACAGGGCATAACAGGCCCCAATCAGGCCAACCACCCATACGGTCAGCCAGATCAATGTCGAATACGATTCAATTCCGGTCAGCGATTGCAGGTCCAGCATGCCGACCAGGGCCGTTGCCCCGGTATAGAGAATAATCGGCAGCAGGATCGCCACATAGGCTCCCAAAAAGATCAGATTGGAGATCACCTGGGTGCCGTGGTCAAACCGGATCCCCAAAAATTGAGGGACCGTAGCAATTCCACTTTTCAAAAACCGGGGCAAAAAGAAGAGAGCCATCATCACCAGTGCAAGGACCGCCAGAACCTCCCACGCCATCACGCTTAACCCATCCAGAAAAGCGGCCCCATTCAACCCCACCATTTGCTCGGTCGAAAGATTTGTCAGCAGCAAAGATCCGGCAATCAGGGGAAAACTGAGCCTGCGGCCGGCAAGATAATAACCGTCGAGACTTGAAATATCCTGATCCCTGACCCACCACCAGGTAAACAAAGCGACGGAACCGATAAACAGAAGAAACGAACCGATGGTTATAATATGCTCCATACTACCCTATTTTTGTGGTGTCATTAAATTCAGTTATCCCTGTGAATAAATGTCTACCCCCTTTTGAGTTGACTCTTTACCGGAAAGTACCGAAGCCCCCCGGCCAGATTCCTTAACGTTGGAGTATATTTATACAAAAGTTGAAATGCCAATCTCATGAAAATTAAAATTTTCAGAGGCAGGACAAGGCAACAGGGTGATATGATAAAAGAATCCTGACATAACCCGGGATAAATCATTCTCTTGCCATTGATCATGAACCTGTCCATTTTGTGTGCTGTGTAAAAACCTTCGTCCGGGAACTCCGGACGGATTGGAGAAGAAAAACCCAGGATGAACTACTATGTCTACGGATACCACCAGCAAACTTGCAGTTCTGATCGATGCTGACAACGCCCAGCCTTCAATCATTGAGGGATTACTGGCCGAAATAGCCAAATACGGAACTTCTCATGTCAAACGAATCTACGGTGACTGGACGAATCCCCACCTACGGAGCTGGAAGGATGTATTGCTTAAGCATTCCATCCAGCCGATTCAACAATTCGGATACACGCGGGGAAAAAATGCAACTGACAGTGCGCTGATTATTGATGCGATGGATCTGTTGTATACCGGTGAATTTGACGGGTATTGCCTGGTCTCGAGCGACAGTGACTTTACCAAGCTCGCAGCCAGGATTCGGGAGGCGGGGGTAACCGTGTATGGTTTCGGAGAGAGAAAAACTCCCGAACCGTTTGTAGCTGCATGTGACAAGTTTATCTATACCGAAGTCCTCCAGAAGGAAAAGGATGAAGATACCAGCCAAAAAAGCATGTCTTCCCGGGAATTGAAACAAAATACCAAACTGGTGAACCTGGTTCGCCATGCGATCGATGCGGCTTCAGACGAAAGCGGTTGGGCCCATCTTGCTCCGGTGGGTAGCTATATTGCCAAACAATCACCTGAATTTGATCCCAGGAATTACGGCTATCGAAAACTTGGCGAACTTATCGAAGCGATGAAACTCTTTGAGATGGAGGAGCGTCCGGTCGGCCAGGGCCAGTCCAAAGCGATCTATGTCAAAGATACCAAAAAGTAAAGGCAGGACATCAATTCCCCCTCAAATTTCATGTAGTTTATCACTTCTCGATTTTCCTTGTCCTCTCGCAGAATAGATCGGATAAAAAAGTGGTGCCGGCCTATGCACTCACAATACCCTGATGTTTCGGAGAACTGGACGACTTCCGGACGATCAATTTAGGGTCCATGACAATTCGGACGGCATCACGCTGCGGATCGGAGATCCTCTGGAAGAAAAGTTCCCCCGCCCTGCG
>JBBDNC010000118.1:0-3393 GCA_040877875.1 Balneolaceae bacterium
TCCCCTTCTGTAAATAAACATTGAATGATAACCGATACCTTGCCTATATTTGGAGCAGAGTACCTACCGCATAGTTTCTAATCGAATTCAACCATGCAAATTTTCACACTCCTTTCTGATCAGACGGTTCTTCCGAATTTGACGGTTAAAAACAAGGACTCCCTGTTGAACAAACTCATTGATGTTTTGAAGCATGATGTGGACGAACAGCAACTGGAGGAAATTCGGAATGCCGTCCTCGAACGAGAGGAAATCATGTCGACCGGGGTAGGAAAGGGCCTGGCGATTCCGCACGGAAAGGCTAAAGGGCTGGATGCAAACTATGCAAGTTTTGCCATATTGGACCGGCCGGTGGAGTATGAGTCGATCGATGATGAGCCGGTACGGCTGGTATTTCTTCTCGTCGGCCCCGAGTCGGAAAACAGTACTCATATCAAATTGCTCAGCCGGATTTCAAGGTTGATGAACAATGTCGATTTCAGGAAGAAGCTGTATTCCTGTGCCTCACCGGAAGAGATTCTGAATACTTTTCGGGAAGAGGAAGAACTGTACTTTAAAACCAATTGACAGGAAATGTCTAAACGGCCGATCCGTACATTTTCCCTGCTTGCTTTTTTCTTTCTGCTGATTTACTGTGCATCTTTCGTCCACAAAGTTCATGCGCAGCTTTCTCCATCCCTGCAAACGATCCTTGAAAACGGTGATGCTTCCGATGCTTTCTGGGCGGTCGTGGTAACGGACAGTGCCGGCAATCCTCTGGAGCAATATCATGCAGATAAACTGATCCGTCCCGCATCGGCGTGGAAACTGGTAACTGCCGCCGCCTGCCTCAACTATCTGGGCGGGGATTATACGTTTTTAACCGGCCTCTATGGAACCGGAGGACAGCAAGGCAATACCTGGTCCGGAGATTTACTGGTTCGCGGTTCGGGAGACCCCTCGATCAGCGGGTTTTTTTACGAAGGGAATCCCCTGTTTCTTTTTGAGCGATGGGCAGAGTTGCTCAGATCTATGGGAATCACAAGGATTGATGGCAACCTTATCGGGAATGAAAGTTTTTTTGATGATGTACCGTACCCGAGGGGATGGGAGTGGGATGACCTTTCTTATTACTATGGGGTTGAAATCAATGCCCTCTCATTTAATAACAACGTTGTAGACCTGGAAGTGCTTGCAGACGGAGAGATTGGCGAAAAACCTGAAATTCAATGGTTTCCTTTCAATACCCCGTATGTGGATTTTATTAACGAACAGGTGATCACTCCGCCTGAATCTTCCTATGATGAATCTTATCGCAGGATCCTGGGAACTAATACGATTATTCTGCGGAGCACTCTTCCACGTGGATACTATGAAACCGAACCCCTTTCGGTGACTCAGCCTTCGCTCTATTTTATTGATACATTCCGGCGGGTTCTTCAGATGGAAGGAATTCGTTTGACCGGAAGGTTGATCACAGACCGGCAGGAACGCAACTGGGGAGATGAGAACCGATACCGGCTGCTTCATGAACATGAATCCGTTCCCCTTCGCAGAATGATTGAATGGCAGAACAAGGAGAGTGATAATTTTTATGCGGAGATGCTGTTGAAAACTCTCGCTGCCGAAATGTATGGTGTGGAAGGCTCGACTGAGCTCGGGCTCGAGGGGGTCGAAGAGTTTATACATACGGCCGGATTGGATACGACACGGACGACCCTGCGGGATGGATCGGGGATGGCTTCGGCTACATTGATCCGTGCGGGTGATATGAACCTTCTATTGCATTACATTCAATCGTTCGATTGGTTTGAGGATTTTTATACCAGCCTCTCGGTTGCCGGAGTGGATGGAACCCTTCAATCACGATTTGGAGGGAGTTTTGTCAGGAATCAGTTTTTCGGCAAGACGGGATTCGTGTCGGGTGTACGTTCACTTACCGGGTACTTGCACACAAAATCAGGCCAAAGATTGATCGTAACCCTTGCGGCGAATAATTTTTCAACGAAAACCTCATCGGTCGATCGCGTCCAGGAACAGATCCTGGAGGCCCTTTATTCCATGTATTGAGACCGATAGTGAATACTTATTGGAGTTTGTCCGCCGGGTGAAGGCCTGGATTTACAGATCGTACCGGTTTTGAATCGTTGGAACTCCTTCATTCTTTATTCTTTATTCTTAACTTCTTCCGCCGGCTGGCGATTCTACTTTCTCACAACTTACTTCTATAGCTAAAGAGCAAAAATGAGTGCAAAACTGATAGATGGCAAAAAAGTAGCGGAAATCGTTCGAAGTCAAATCCGGGATGACGTTGAAAAATGGATAGACAAAGGGGCACGCCGTCCGTTTCTGCAAGTGATTCAGGTCGGGACGGACCCGGCTTCATCTACCTATATCCGTTCCAAGACCCGGGCGTGTGAGGACGTCGGGATCGAGACGGATACCGACCGGATGCCGGACACGGTTTCAGCCATTGAGCTGAAGCAGTTGATCCGGAAGTACAATGAAAGTGAGTCGGTAGACGGAATTCTTGTACAGCTACCGTTGCCGAGCCACCTTTCTTCTCATGATGTGATTGAAAGTATCGATTACCGAAAAGATGTAGACGGATTTCATCCGATGAATGTAGGAAGGCTGACTGTGGATCAGCCCACGTTTCGCTCCTGTACTCCGGCCGGGATCTTTGAGTTGTTTAAATATTACAGTATTCCGGTAAAGAGCAAACATGCTGTAGTAGTGGGAGCCAGCAATATCGTCGGATCACCGATGGCAATCATGTTGTCTCGTGAGAATTCATCCGGTAAGGCCACGACAACTATTTGTCATAAGTTTACCAAGGATTTGACCCAGCATACGATTACTGCGGATATCCTGGTGGTTGCAGCGGGCCAGCCCAATCTGATCAAGGGTGAAATGGTCAAGGAAGGTGTGGTCGTTGTGGATGTGGGGATTAACAGGGTTGCAGACGAAACGACCAAGAAAGGGTATAAACTGGTGGGGGATTGTCATTTTGAAAGTGTAAGGGAGAAGGCAAGCTGGATTACCCCCGTACCCGGTGGGGTCGGCCCGATGACGGTGGCTATGCTGATGAAGAATACGCTTCTTGCCGCCAAGAAATCAATCTATCCGGAATAAACGCAGAATTTGCCAGTTGGCGGAAGAAGTGAGGAGGGTGTTTGTGCCTGAATAAGGTTTTCGAGTGGAAACACGAACACACCCCTCGCTTGTCCGAAACCGCCAACCGGCGGGTACGGACTTCGCTTTCCCCTCTCAAGAGGGGACGGAATGGACCTGATCAATGACCCGAAGTCTCCCCTCTCGAGAGGGGAAGGAATGGACCTAATCAATGACCCGAAGTCTCCCCTCTCGAGAGGGGACGTCTAATCCGGCTTGCCGGGTTAGACAGGGGTGTGT
>JBBDNC010000119.1:0-18645 GCA_040877875.1 Balneolaceae bacterium
AGGTCCCAACAACCTCCACTACGGCTTTGACAACAAGATCTGGGGGGTAACCGGATACTCTGCATTTGAAGGGACAGTTGGAGGGAAAGAACACAAATTCAGCTCCGGAATTTACAAGTTCCAGCCAGACGGCTCTTCATTGGAATATATTTCAAATACGACGAATAATACCTGGGGACTGGGTTTTAATGAAGAAGGTCTTGTGTTTGCTTCGACTGCAAATCGAAACCCGGCCGTTTTTAGTGCCGTGCCGAACAGGTTCTATCGAAGTATTCGCGGACAGGTGAGCGGCCAGAGCGGAACTCCGAGATTACATATGATCTCCAATACTTCGCGGATTTATCCGATTATGGAAGATGTTCGACAGGTGGATCAACACGGGCATTATACAGCCGGTTCGGGATTTCATATTTATACGGCAAGAAATTTTCCTGAATCATACTGGAATCGAAGAGCTTTCGTCGCCGAACCGACCGGTCATCTTTTGGGAGAATTCATTTTGGAACCGAATGGTAGTGACTATTATGCTCATAATGCTTGGAATATGCTTGCAAGCCGGGACGAATGGTTTTCACCGATTCAGACAAAAACAGGTCCGGACGGGACACTATGGATGATTGACTGGTACAACCTGGTGATTCAGCATAACCCGTTTCCCGAAGGATGGGAAAGAGGGGAAGGCAATGCTTATGTAACAGATCTGAGAGATCAGAATCATGCCAGAATCTATCGAATCATTTATAAGGACGGTGAGGATAAATATCAGAAATTCGATTTAGGTGACGCGACTCCTTCCGAATGGGTACAGGCCTTGAATCACGAGAATATGTTTTGGCGGCTGACCGCTCAGAGGCTGCTGGTTGAACGGGGAGAGCTCGATGTTCTGCCACAACTTTTTGAACAGGTACGGAACCAGGAAATTGATGAGCTCGGCTTAAATCCCGGGGCTCTCCATGCGATCTGGACTCTGGATGGTTTGGGGGTTCTGGATGGCTCCCATGAGCAAGCTTTGCAGGTCGCCTATCGCGCCTTGCATCATCCGGCTTCATCCGTCCGCCGGGCTGCACTGATGGTAATACCTCGAAACCAACAGTCACTCGATAAAATATTAGCGGCTGGAATACTTCCCGTCCCTGAGGTACCCGGCGATATGGACTATACCGTCCCTACCTCCTTGATGATGACTTCGAATCCGCAGGTTCGTCTTGCGGCGATTCTGGCGGTTGCTGAAATGCCTCAGGATGAACGGGCGGGACGAGCCATTGCAGAACTGATCATTCATCCACAGAATGTAAATGATCAGTGGATCCGGGATGCATCCACGGCTGCTGCTGCGCAAAATGAGCAAAGCTTTCTGACTCATATCCTGAAAAAACAGATCCCGCAGAATGCAGACAGTACCTATCAGGCAAATATCAGGACTGTCATGGAACGCGTTTCCAGGCATTATGCTTTAGGATCCGATCCTTCTTCTTCGATTGCAGAATTTTTGTACAATCTTGAAGAAGCGAATCCTGTGATGGGCCTTGGATTTCTTACAGGGGTTTCTGACGGTTGGCCTGAAGATGAAATCCCGTCTTTCACTGAAGATGAAAGGAACTTGTTGAACCGCCTTCGTCTGAATTTGCCGGAATCGTATTACGAGAGTCTTGATACTTTATCTGAAAAATGGGGTTCATCTGAAATATTTGGCAGCCGTGAATAGCGGGCCGATTGTATGCATGGATTAAACTCTAAATTAAATTAAAAAGGAATCTACATGAAAATGAATCACACAGAATTGAACCTGAAATGGGAATTACTTCTCATCCCGCTTTTATTCCTCTTTCCGGCTCTTGAAAGTCAGGCTGTCTCGATATACGGCAAAGCTGTAGAGGCGGAACAGTCTGATTTAGCAGCAGAAAATATTGAATCCGTTTCTGTGGATTCCAGCCGTGTAGTTGAGATACGGTCAACCGGCAGTGATTTGAGTTATGATGTTACGGAGATTAAAGCCAAGGCAGGAGAGGAGCTGACAATTCGTTATGTAAATGCGAGTGATATGCCTCACAATATTGTCTTGGTTAAAGAAGAAGGAGATATTAACCTGGTGGGGATTGCAGCTCTGCAAGCTTATGAGAATGATTATATACCGGAAAATGAGATGGATCGGATCATCGCCCATACTGAATTGGCTCGTCCGGGCGATACGGTTGAATTCACATTCACCGTACCCCCTCCGGGAACCTATCCCTATATATGCAGCTATCCCGGGCATTTTACATCCATGCAGGGGCGTCTTATTTCGTCGGAGTGATCAGGACGGCAGCCTGACGGACTTCGTCCGATTGACTGGAAACGCAGGGATTGGAGATATTGTATCCTCTTTATCGATGCATTAGAATTCCGATTCGCCTCAAAAGAGTAATATAATCTGCTTCGAACCGGTGTACCATCTCGTGAGAATCTTCCAGGTCCGACAGACTCCAGGAGGAAAGTATAAAACGAAGTGGCGTCCCGGATCCCTATCAAGGGAAGAGAGAATGCCCGAACCCGATTCGTATAAAACCTGCTTATATTAAAATAGCCCCTTCGAAAATCCGGAACTCCGGATTGACAAAGGGGCTATTCAATATTTCGTATTGAATGAATCAGGAAATAAAGGAGGGGATTAAAACATATTCCTTTATTGATCATTCATTGCTCATCCCATTTATGTTCAGG
This sequence comes from Balneolaceae bacterium, assembly GCA_040877875.1. GTDB lineage: Bacteria > Bacteroidota > Rhodothermia > Balneolales > Balneolaceae > JBBDNC01. Next base: position 2,704 of record JBBDNC010000119.1, read on the forward strand.
ATCAGGTTTGTTCTTCATCGAGGCGAACAACTTTGTATCCACCCTGTCGTTTGTCGTTAATAAACATGATCAGGAATACAATAGCTACCAGGAATGCAACAGGAGCAACCCAGAAAAAGGACATTCGCCCACCGTAGTTGTCAGCCGGACGAAGAATCTGGGAAGCTTCAGCGGTCAGTTCTTCTTCCTGGGGAATGCCGGCATCGAGAAGGGCGCGAAGTGCGTTACCTGTCAGGTTACCGTCCAGCTCACCGTTACTTCGGTAATAATCCAATGCGTTTTCAGTATGATTCAACACATTTTGAGCATCCACTGCACGGTATCCGAGATCAGCCAGCCTGTCAAGGTCTCCGGCCGCTGCTTCTGCCTGCTGGACATGTTCGGGAAATCGCTCTTCAACCTGTTCCAGTACACTTACTGTTTGCTCTTCATCCAGTGCATCGGGCAGGTAATCGTCTGCAATTCCTCCCATAATGGCATTTGTACCGCCGGCAGCAAAGAAGCCCAATCCGATCATTAATACGATACCGAGAGATCCGGATTTAGGGAATCGTTCACTCATCAGTCCGACCATTGTCGGGAAGTAAAACGCCACACCACAGGCAAATACGGTACCTGCAAGCATCAGTGGGACCAATCCTGTTTCGATAAAAGCAAACATAAAGAGTCCGATACCCGTTAACACGGAAGCTCCGAGTAACATACCGGTTGGAGAAAATCTCTCAACAAAGGGGCCGGCAAAAATCCGGAGGACCATCATCAAGCCGCTTATCCATACAAAAACAAGCATTCCGTGAACACCGGCAGCCTGCAATACTTCAGGAATCCATCTGCTCGGTCCCATTTCCAGGGATAAGGTGACCATTTTCAGGAAAATAAGACCCAGTACCAGCGGGTGAGTCAGGGTATAGCGAAATAATTCGCTCATGGGAATACCGGCTTCTGCCGTTTCAGTTTTTGGAAACTTCTCCGGGAGTACCATATACCCATAAATCAGGATCGGGATATACACAATGGCAATTTGCCAGGTCCAGTGTCCGATATTCATCGGTCCGATGGATCCGGTTTGAACCATTATGAAACCAAGAAGGCCTCCCACAACCATTGAACCGGGGAAAAAAGCATGAAAATGGTTCAGTTTTGTAACCTTGTTGTTTGGAAAAAGCGCTGCCGTAAGCGGGTTTCCGGCAATTTCAATGAGGCCGTTTCCAGCACCAAATCCGATTGCCCCTCCAAATAAAATCCAGAATGCAAAGGGTTCACCGGCAAACGGGGCCCCGGCAAGAAAAAGGGTTACACCTGCCAAATGACTGAAAAAGGCAAGTTTGGTAGCGGTTTTCAGACCGATCTTCTCAAGTAAGGGTCCGATAACCAAGAGGGATACAGCCATCCCCCATAGTGCTGCCCCACCGATATATCCGACCTGTGCATTTGTCAGGATGAACTCTGTTTTTAGCTGAGCCAGAATATTGCTGACCAGCACAAATGAAAACCCTGTCGGCACAAGTGCAAGACAAATTCCGGTAAAGATCTTTTTCCGGTTTATGTCGTTGAATTTATTTTCTGATGTGTTCATAAATAAGAATCAATATTTCAAGGTTAGTTAATGAAATGCAATATCAAAAAAATTGATAAAAAAGCAAGTAAATCTGTCAGAGAATATTGAATTCTTTTGTGGATATCAATGAAGAGGTGGTAACAATATTCCTTTAATTTATTAGACGGGTCCGAAAATTGTAATGGGTTGTAATTTATCATTGTTTAAATTACAATGTTAGCTGATTTACTTGCGCTTCTGATGTTTTGTTTTCACATTTAAATTTAATTGCAATTATAATTGCACAATTGATTCAAAACCGAACAAATCCTCGAACTTTTTTTATCTGAATCTAAAATTCATACAAGAATATGAGATACGGCGTCAGCCTCTGGCTATGGACTTCTCCGATTACGAACAATGTCATTGAAAATTATGCTCCGAAAATTGCGCGAATGGGCTTTGATACTCTTGAGATCCCTATTGAAGAGCCGGGAGAACTGGATTGTTCAAATGCCCGGAAGATCGTTGAGGATTGCGGGATGGATCTAACAACCTGTGCAGCAATGGGGCCTGGAAGAGACCTGATTCATCCGGAACAGGAAATTCGGAATCAGGGAATGGATTATGTCAAATCTTCTCTGATGGATGCCAGTGAGCTGGGCGCAAAGAAGTTCGTCGGTCCGCTCTGTTCCGAAATCGGGCGGCTCTGGCAATCAGATGGAGAACAGCGCGAACGGGAAACGGAATTGCTTGTATCTCAGCTTCATCATCTTGCCGAAGAGGCTGAATCCCGCGGTATCACGTTATGCCTGGAGGCATTGAATCGTTTTGAAACCAGTTTTTTGAACCTGACGAGCCAGGTGGTTGAAGTGGTCGAGAAAGTAGATCACCCATCCTGTCAGGTCATGATCGACCTGTTTCATGCAGGTATTGAAGAGAAGGATCTGGGAGATGCGATCCGGACGGCAGGGGATAAACTCTCCCATTTACAGGTAGCTGAAAATGACAGGGGGACACCGGGTACAGGCCAGTTCGATTGGCAAGGCATTGCAGTCGCTTTGAAAGAAATCAACTATGACAGCCATGTGATTATTGAAACCTTTTCGAAGGACAATGAATTACTGGCCAAAGCGGCTGCCATCTGGCGACCGCTTGCCGAAAGTCCGGATCAACTTGCTTCAGATGGCTTGTCGTTTATAAAAGATCTCTTGGGAAATCATTAAATATTGGAATAAACCGGTCATTCCCTGTTTGATCTTCAGGATCGACAAATAAATACTCTCGTGCCTTTTTTCCCATACCTTCTGCCATAAACGGTCAAATCTGTCATTTCGGGTAGTTCAGGTAGGGTATCCGGAGTCAATTTTAACTATACTGGTTATCCTAAAGTTAAATTGGCGAGGGACTTGGTGAAACATGGAGAGCTGGGTAAGATTAGAAAAATTGTTGTTATTTATCCGCAAGGCTGGTTGGCTAACCCGGTTGAAAAAGAAGCAGTTAGTTCAGTTCTGATGTCACTCTTGACGGATCATCCGAATGTGCAGTTTAATTTTTATCGGACGGCCAGTCAAAGATTGTGATGTGGAAATACATTAATTTTTCGAATTCGTTGAAACGTTAAGTAAAAATAAGGAGATCGTACCATGAAATTAGGAATGTTAACCGTCATGATGGCCGAACGACCCTTGGAGGAAGTACTGGACCTGATGGCAAGTTATAACATGGAATCCGTTGAGTTGTTTTCTGGACCATTGTTTAATAATTCTCATTGTAATCCGGATGAACTACTCAAAGATGAATCCAAAGTAAAAGAGCTTCAAAAGATGATTGCAGACAGGGATATGTTTATCAGTGCTTTGTCCTGTCATGGTAATCCCCTGCATCCGGATCCAGAGATCGGGACAGTTCATGCAAAGGGTATTCGTGACAGTATTCTTGTTGCTGAAAAACTGGGTGTGGACAATATTATTACATTTTCCGGTTGTCCTGAAGGGGCCGAGGGAGACAAAACTCCCAATTGGGTACATGAACCGTGGCCGGATTGGTTTCCGGAAATCCTGGAATGGCAATGGGAAGAAAAACTCATTCCGTTCTGGACAGAGATGGCTGCTTTTGCCAGAAAGCATAACGTCAAACATATCTGTTTTGAGTTGCACCCTGGAGATATGCTGTATAATCCTGAAACCTTGTTCCGATTGCGGGAGGCTGTCGGTGAGGAAATCTGCTGTAATTATGATATGAGTAATCTGGAGTGGATGGGAATGGATACCCTTGAAGTGATCCTGGAATTAGGCGAGACGATCAAGCATGTACATGCCAAAGATGCCAAAACCTATAGGCGGAATGCTGCCATCAATGGAACCTTGGATGCAAAGTCATTAGGGGATCACCTGAACAGGTCATGGAATTTCAGAACTATTGGATATGGTCACGGAGAAGAGTACTGGACCCAGTTTTTAATAAATCTTCGTATGATTGGCTATGATCATGTTCTGAGTATTGAGCATGAGGATGGATTGATGTCGCCTGAAGAAGGTCTGGACAAAGCCGTAAACTACCTGAACAAGATCATCCTGAGAGAAGATCCTGGGCCTATGCACTGGGTATAAATGATGACTTCCAGATATACTTAATTGTACCTAGAATCTTATGGCATTTTTATGTAGAAGTTTCTGATGAAAATCAAACAAAGATGCTGAAATAACTGGAAGTAGAATCGACTTCGCTTCGACATTCTGGAGAAGGTGCCAAATTGAATTTAAAAGAAATTGAAATGGCGAAAATATCAGACAAAAATAATCATGTTGTATTAGCAATCGTTGCTCATCCGGACGATATAGAGATTTTGTGTGCAGGTACCTTGTCCTTGCTAAGGCAAAAGGGTTGGCAAGTGCAGATGGCTACCATGACCGCCGGTGATTGTGGTTCAAGGGAACATGGTCCGGAGGAAATCAGTAAAATTCGAAAGGAGGAAGCTGTAAAAGCTGCTGCAATGATTGATGCCGGGTATCACTGTCTCGAATGCAAGGATCTGTTTATCATGTATGACCGACCAACATTACTTAAAACGATACGTCTGATACGACAATTAAGACCTGAGATCGTACTTACGATGAGCCCGTCCTGTTATATGATTGACCATGAAATGACAAGTAAGATTGTACAAACCGCTTGTTTTGCAGCCGGTGCAGTGAATGTTAATACGGACGACGTCCCTCCATATTTTCATATCCCCCATCTTTATTATCTGGATCCCATTGAAGGGAAAGACAAGTTCGGGACAATTATAACACCGGATTTTGTAGTTGATATTACAACGGTTATTGACCAAAAAAAGGAAATGCTGGCTTGCCACGAAAGTCAACGAAAATGGCTTTTGGAACATCACGGCATGGATGCCTACCTGGAGGCCATGAAAAAAATGTCTGCCGAACGGGGTGAATTTGTAAATGTAAAATACGGGGAAGGCTTTCGTCAGCACTTGGGACATGCCTATCCTCAACATAATCTGCTTTTAAAAGAGCTGGAAGATTTTGCTCAGGTTATTTAACCGGTCTTCAGACAAGATGCTTATCTGAGTAGAATTTCAGCCAGTACAGGCAAGTGATCAGATGGATATCGTCCATTCCGATAGTAGGGGAGGATCGCATGCTTCGAAACCTCAATCGCGTCGTTTGTGAAGATATAGTCAATCCTGCGCTCTGACGGATCATCAGACAGGTAAAACCCCGAAAATGTAAACTCTGGCCCGACATGGGGTAGAACAGAGCTGTTATAAGCATCCTGAAGTGGAGAACGGCTTCCAGTCATAACCTGATAGGGATCAGAATCAGGAGTAACATTAAAGTCGCCCGTAACAACTACAGGAAGATCACCGGAAATTTCACGAATGGTTTCCACGATCAGGCGGGCACTTTGCTGCCGGGCTTCGACTCCGATATGATCAAAATGAGTATTAAACACGTAGAAGGTCTTGCCGGTTGAAAGCTGCCTGAATTGCCCGAAAGTCAGAATTCGGGGCAGATCGGCATCCCAGCTTTTACTGGGTCTTCCCGGTGTTTCAGATAACCAAATTGTACTGTCACTTTCTGCGACAAGTTCATAGCGATTCCGATTGAAAAAAATAGCGGAAAACTCACCTTCCTCCACGCCATCATCCCGTCCTACTCCAATCCAGTCCAGTTCTGGCGCCTGTTCATCGATATGCCGAAGCTGATGGAGTAATCCTTCCTGCGTCCCGACAAAATCTGTATCATGAAAGCGTATCAGGTTAACAACCCTGTCTTTTCGAAGGTCCCACCGGTTCTCACCATCCTCCGGATTGTCATAACGTAAATTATACGACATGACTCTCACAGCACTTGAGGTGTTGTTTATATTATCACTATTACTACTTGAATTGCAATTAGTTAAAGTCAGTAGAAAGAATAAAAAAATAGCGAAACAAAACAACCGGTTGATTTGTTCATGCATTGAGTATGGGAATTAAATTAATAGTTTGGCTAAAACTCGATTTATTACCGCCTCAATGATACTTGAAAATTTCATGTCCCAAAAGTTCTATTTGATTTTTTGCCTAAATCTATCCTATCAAGAGCATAACCAGGTGTGCAACATTGGCAAATTTTACTGTTTTATGGTTGAACACAAACATTAAAAAAGGACAAGGAAGAGTCCAAAAGCCAGGGTACTCAAAATAATCAGACGAAGCATGACAATCATTTTGCCGGTATGGTCAGAAACATTGTGACGTATTGAATATAAATTGCGGATCATAAGCTTATGGTTTGAAGGTTATTGGTTGGAATAAAAACGTGCAATATTCATACGAAATAGGATGAAATTGGTTTCATGCTGCCTGAGACGTCCATTTGAATCCATCAAATTAAAAAGGATACATATTTTACGATGGATCAAAATAAATTCATTCGTGAATGAATGGAAAAGCGATGACGGTGATTAAATCTCCTCTCTATTTTGTCAACTGTCTTTTACGGGAACCGTCAGTAAGCATCATAAACACATGAGGTTCACCTTCTACTGTAGACATATATGCGATCTTGTATCCGTCAGGCGACCAAGAACCGTTATACTCGTGGCTTTCGGACTGGGTTAAACTCTTAATATTATTACCATCTGTATCCATCACAAAAAGGTCAAATTTACCCTGCCGATTTGATGAAAATAGAATTTTTTGGCCGTCCGGCGACCATTCCGGAGAAATATCATGACTCGATCCGCTCGTCAGACGGAGTTTGTTACGACCATCTGAATCCATTATATAAATGTCATAAAAACCGGATATATCTGAAATAAATGCTATTTTTGATCCGTCGGGCGACCAAACCGGATCGAGATCATAAGAAGGTGAATGAGTAAGTCTCGTCTGATCACTTCCATCCGTATTCATTACATAGATTTCCGGTTGGTAATCCCTGTCCGAAACGAATGCAATTTTTTCCCCGTCCGGTGAGAAACGGGGATGAATGTCTGTAGCATCGTTATGGGTGACCGGACGTCGATCCTGTGCACGAGAGTTCATTAAATAAATTTCATAATTGCCTTTTTCACTGCGAAAATGCGCAGCGATTGTTTGTCCATCCGGCGACCATGAGGGTTTGTAACCGTCTCTTGCATATGTCTCGTACAGTTCTTTTACCTTATAAACAACAGTATCAGGTGGAAAGGGACCGATTTTGTTTTCCCGATCCGAATAAAAAGCAAGTTTCTGTCCATCCGGTGACCAGGATGCATAGAGATCATTTGCCGGATGATGGGTTATGTTGGTTCGTTCTCTGCTCCAGATATTGAGGACATATATATCATAACTATTTCCTCCATTAATAGCTGAAAAGGCGATATTTTGTCCGTCGGGTGACCAATAAGGTCCCATATGCAGACTTTTGGGAATATTCTGAGCAGCCGAATCAAATATCAGCAAGGGACACAACATCACAATCTTAAGATAGAAAAATACATATTGCTTGCAGGATCTCATCATCATCTATGAGAATGTAATATATTATGGCTGGAAGTCTGTCGGACCTGACCGGTTTAGCTACCGAAGAAGATTGGATTAGATTACGTGTATTTCAACGTATGGCTTCACTAATCATTTTAACAGAGTACTTTATCTTCCTCAAACCTTATACACCCTCTTTTTTTACCGACCACCTGATTTAAGAAACTCCTCATGATTTGTCACACTCAATATATAATAATAACGTGATGGTTATTAGTCAATTCCTGCCAAACAGGCTCATTTAGCCAGATTCATATTTTGTATAACCTTTTATTTCACTTCCAGCCTTGATTAATCGATATTTTATTTTCGATTCTACAATTCAAACCGCCTGGAAAAGGATGCTGTATCTACGAAAGCCCATGGCGTTATGGACGGTTGTGGTATGGGTATCCGTAGCAATTTTGCTCACCCCTCTCTCTTCGTTTCTTCTCGGTTGGGGGATATTCAGGGGAGATCAGATGATTATCGGAAATCTGGAATTGATAGAGTGGATTCTGACCCCGGCCGGAGCTGTATATGGGGTTCTTGTTATTGTACTTGCGATCATCTCATCCGTAGTTCATTTTGCAGGTTTATTTTACATGATAACGGACGATTTGGAAGGAAGTTCGCCTTCTGTCCGTTATACGGTAGTAAAGATTATCAAGCATCTTCCGGTGATTATCAGGCTCTGTTTGGCGGTTGCTGTGATGGGTATCAGCCTGATCCTTCCTCTTCTTGCAGGGTTATGGGGGATCTACTCCATCTTCCTTGGTGAATTTGATATTAACTATTATCTGTCTGTCCAGCCTGCAGAGTGGCAAATTGCATTGATGGCTGCCTTGATTTGGGGGGGATGCTGGTTATTTGCGGTTTTATTTATTTCAGGTAAGTCCCTTGCTGCACTTCCGGCCTATTTATCCGGATACCGTCCTGTAAATAAGGCGATTCAACAATCATGGAGGCTTGCCCGGAACCGATCCGGCCGCTTGCTCCGGCTGATGCTGGGATCGATTGGAGTATGGATGCTCATTCGATTAGTGGCTAATTTAATGTTCTTTCTGACTGCTTCGTTTGTCATGGACCAGATAGCGGATTTCTCTACCTCATTGCGCCCGACCATTTTGGTTACAGGTATTATCCTGATCGCTTCATTCATACTTGATTCTGTCATCGTATTTTTCGGCTTTTGTTTCATCTCTACTGTCTTGACGAAATTTTATTATGAGCATACCAGACTGCATCTGGAAGCTCCGTCGGTTCCAGGGATCACTGAATTGCCGGGGCGAATCTTAACCAGGACGATCCCCTGGCTTCGTCCAGTACGCCTGATTCCGATTTTAATTATTTTGGGAGCCGGAAGCTTCACTGTTAGCGGATTCATGCTCGATCGAATACCGGACGCAGAATCCGTTATGATCTCAGCTCACCGGGCAGGTCCTCCCTCCAGTCCTGAAAATACGCTATCGGCCCTGGAAAAAACGATTGAATCGGGAGCCGATTATTCTGAAATCGATGCCCAGCTTACACGGGACAGTGTTGTAGTATTAGTACATGATGTTGATTTGATGCGGGTAGCAGGGAATCCAAGAAGGATCGCTCAATCAGACTATGCAGATATACGGAATATTGTTCAACGGCCTGATGATAAGACTCCTCCCCGGATGAGACGAATAGCGACACTTGGTGAATTCCTGGACCGTGCCCATCAAAACATCAGCCTGATGATTGAACTGAAATATTATGGCTGGGACCCTTTACTTGCTGAACGTGTGGTACAAGAAGTACGTGAACGGAACATGGAGAATGAGGTGGTTATTATGTCGCTGAACCTGAGAGCTTTGGAACAAGTTCGAAATCTGGCTCCGGAAATCGTGACGGGGTATGTGGCTTCTGTAGTAGTTGGGGATGTGAGCCGCCTGCCGGTTCAATTCGTTGCAATTGCACATCAAGCTATAACCCTGGATTTAATCCGTTCGCTCAAAACGCGGGACATTGAATTGTATGTCTGGACAGTAAACCGTGCGGAAAGAATGGCTGATATGATGGAGCGTGGAGTGGATGGCATTATTACGGATCATCCATCTTTGGGAGTTCAGGTGCGAAATGAATTCCGGGATCTATCAGCTGCAGAAAGACTCATGTTGCGATTCCGGAAATTTCTTGTAGAAATGAAATAGGACTCTTTCGAAAGGTTTATTTCCTGAATTTATTGAGCATCCCTGTACAAAACCATAAAATATCTCAAATCGGGCAACAGGATGAATAAAACTGGAGTCACCGGAAGTACCATCTGAAAAGTTAGATAACCGACATGATTATAAACAGGACCAAGGCAAAAGTTATTGTAAGAAGGGTTAAAAATTTATCTTTCTCCATGGCCAGGCCTCCGATAAGTATGTTAGCGGGTTAACATCTCTTTTATAATCTTATCGGCGGTAAAATTGAGAACTTAAATTAATTTTTTTTTATTTTTGCGACAAGTCAAAATCAAGGGTTCTGTCTTAAAAAGGCCATATTATCGGGATTTATTTTCCAGGCTGAAAGTTGTCTGTCTTTATGAGTCCTGCCATGAGAGAATAACAGGATGTGAATTTGGATCAGCCTGATAGAGAACAGTTGATTCTTTATTTCTTCTTTACTCTTCTCGAGTTCGTAGCGTATGTTCGCTTCATCCATAACACTGAGATAGGGGTGAGTAACCGTATGACTTCCGAATTCATGAAATTCCCGATCAAACGATCGGATCTCTTTCCACGTAATCAATTCTGTTCCCGGTTCTACAAACAGGACATCGTACAGGTATTGATCAATAGAGCCACCCACAGGGAAATCTCCGTTGCGGACTCGCTCATAGGCTTCATCTATCACCTGATAGGCCTCCTCAACATCTCCGCTTTCGAATAATTGACCGGCATTTCTGTGATATTGATAGACATCCTGAAAACCGAGGTATCGAATGGCTGAGGCGCGCTCAAAAAAATTATCTTTATTTGTCTGCAGGGTGACTGTCTCTTCAATGATTTCATTTACATCACGTCCAACAAATTCTCCCTGATACTCAGAGTCGGGGATAGCCCCTGTAATCAGGTAAAAAGTGCCGGGAAAACCGAATTCATTCATCATTGGAAGAGCAATCCGGAAATGATTGATCGTGCTGTCGTCATAAGTCAGGGAAACAGCTCCTTTTTTGCCGTATTGCCATTTAGTAATCACTGTTGGATCATGGGTTTGATGACTGCACGACAGCAGAAAAAAAAGGATCGTAACGGGAAGGATCTTATATGTTTTCTTCTTCATAGGGTTCCTATTTTAATCATTCAGGAAGTGCTTTCTCAAGGACCCAGGAGTTTTTTCTCAAGTTCTTCCAATGAAATCTCTTTGGTTTCGGGCATGACTTTCCATACAAATATTAATTGCAGAACCATCATGAATGCAAAAAATGCGAAAATTGGCCCTCCCCCGAAGAGAGACTCGAGATATACAAAATTCCCGGCAATGAGAGCTGCAAAAATCCAGTGGGTACTGCTTCCCAGCGAATTGCCGAAAGAGCGGACAGAATTTGGGAAAATCTCAGAAATAAACACCCAGATAACCGCCCCCTGTCCAATGGCATGAGAGGCAATAAAAACGAAGATTAACAGTGGAACGGCAATGCCGGTAAAAGTTTGCGTAAAAAAGGCATACGCAATTGCAGACAAGGAAATGATATACCCGGTTGAGCCGATATACATGAGAAAACGCCTGCCGAATTTATCGATCAAGGCCAGGCCCACCATGGTAAACACCAGATTTACGATACCTATGCCCACAGTTGAAAGCAGGGCAGTATCTGCCGGCATACCAGTCAGATCAAATATTCGGGGCGCAAAATAAATAATGGCATTGATGCCGGATACCTGGTTAAAAAATGCAAACAGAAATGCCAGGATAATCGGATAGGTATACCGTTTTGAGAAAAAATCCTTGAGATTTGCAGTTCTCCCGATATCCCCGGATTGTATATTCTCAATGGAAGACTCAACGGTTTCCGGATTAATAACGGTAAGGATCTCCCTGGCTTCCCCGATTCTTCCTTTATTCAGAATCAACCATCTTGGGCTCTCCGGAACAAAGAATATCATAAATAGAAAACCTGTAGCAGGAATCACTTCCACTCCGAGCATCCATCTCCAGGATTCTTCGAATCCCGTACCGATTATATAGTTTGAGAAATAGGCGATGAGGATCCCCAAAACGATATTAAACTGAAACAATGCAGTGAGAAGCCCTCTTTTTTCCGATGGAGCAATTTCCGAGATATACATTGGAGCAACGACCGAGGAAGCCCCAACACCCAGCCCCCCGATAAACCGAAAAAACATCAGTAAATAAACATCCGGGGCAAGGGCCGACCCGGCAGCAGAGATCAGATACAGCAGGGCGATCCAGATAATGGTATTTTTTCTCCCCCATCTTTGAGCCGGAATACCTCCAAACAATGCTCCGATAATCGTTCCATACAAAGCCATTGCCACCGTTTGTCCGATCATCACATCACTGAGCCCCCAAAATAGCTGGATGTCTCTCTCGCCGCCGGAGATCACGGCAGTATCGAACCCGAAAAGAAATCCACCAAGGGATGCAGTGATAGCCCAGAAAAATATTTTATAGGTTTTCATGGTTTCAAGAAATGGTATAGGTTAATCTTTGTTCACGTTAATATGTGAGAGTCAGGTGTAAAGGTATTAGAATCGGGGAATTTCGATGAAGATAAATAACCTGTAAAAATTAAATTCGATCTCTTCAATAAAAAATGAATCTATTCTATTTGATGATGAGTTGAAAGGAGATCTTCAAAGCATGGATTTTTTTGACAGAGATAACGAGTGATTGAGCTCCTTAAAAAAATTAAAAAAGATGTGATTTGCTAATTTCTTGAAAATTACCCGTCCACAAATAGACGATTTCCTGGTGATTCGAATGGCTGATTGAGTGACTGGGAGTCCGACAGACTTCTATATTATGTTTTTGGCTGACAGGTAAAATAATAGCTGGTCAGCACTTAAAATCATAGCGAAAAGAATTCCAAGTACGGCCAAACTCAGTAGAGGCTGCCAGATGATAAATCCCCCGATCGTACCGAGTATCGCTCCCAGATATTGAATATAGCTTAACTGTTCATGGGATGCCCCCTTGATCATCGCTTCGAGTTTTCGTTCGTCATATCTTTGCAGATTCTCTTCTACGAGTGCGTGGACATCCAGTTGATTGATTAATCGATGGAGGAGAGTCGTGACGAGGTTCTCGATTGAATCGCTGTAATGATTTAGTTTATAAGGAAGTTCATCGAGGAACAAGTCGATTTTCTCCAGTTCATTTTCGGCAGTTACCGGCAGTCGTTTGAGTGAGTCTTCAATAATATTTTGTAATTGCCTGCCACGTAGAAAGGTATACGTTTTTACGGCTGCTTTCTCAATAGACCGATGTTCAAAAGCAGTTTCGAGCTCAGTAAGGATCCGCTGCGCAATAGACGATCGGATCCTGGGATCTTCGATCATTGAATGGATATATTCCACAGTTACTATCTTAAGGTCTTTCCTGAAGTTCGGATCCTCAAGAACCTTCTGCAGATAAGCCGTCGCCTGAATTCTATAATGTGAAATAGCTTCCGATTCCCTGATTTTTTGCTTGATGACATTTGGATTGATTAGATCCACGGATACGGCGTGGGCAAGTCTGTAGGCGACTCTTTTTTTCTGTGCCGGGATAAGGCCTTGTCCGAGAATCGGCCGTTTCTTGAGCGGGCGAAAAAGCATGGTAATGGCTAACCAGTTAGTCAGAAAACCGATGAGTCCGCTAACGCTCAGCACCTTCAGGAGTCCTTCGAGAGGATAGGAGCTTCCGAAAAGGGATACGGACCTGTCTTGAAAATCGAAAAAAAAAGAGAAAAGAAAGAGCAGGGCAAGGGCCCAGGGGATGAATCGAAGAAGAGTCAATAAACGGGAGGGATGTTGTACGGGCGATTTACTAAGCTTGTCCTCTTTCGGCTCTTTGGTTTCGTTAAGTTGTTCGATTCCACTATAACGAAGCAGTAAATTCCAGAGCCGTTTAAAATAAATCCGAGTAGCAGTTGGGGCCGGGGACTCATCTTTTACTTTAAAATCGTCTGAAGAAGTCATATTATATCAAAAGGTTCAAAAAAGCTGGGTATATTTTTAGAAAATTCACGATTTAAAGTTACGTTTTGTTTCAATATTTTCGGGAATTAATCGTAAATAAAATGATTTTCTTGAAAAAGGCAGTATCCTTGTATTGAAACCGTCAATGGAATCTTAATCTTATATGAAGAGAATGAAAAATAGTATGATACTAAGCGTCTTTTTATCCGCAGTTATGATCATGGGCTGTACAAACGAAAAGCTTGCCGAGAATTCAATTCCTGAAACCGATCATGAAGTTGAAATTCTTGTATTTTCCAAAACAGATGGCTGGAGGCATGATTCCATTGAAGCAGGCCAGGAAGCCATCAAACAACTGGGCGAGGAAAACGATGTTTTTGTTCATGTCACCGAAGATGCGTCTGTATTTAACCGGTCGACACTCGGCCGGTTTGATGCAGTTGTTTTTCTGAGTACTACCGAAACCATTTTTAATGATGATCAACGGGAAGCTTTCAGAGATTACATTCGGAACGGGGGAGGTTTTGTGGGGATTCATGCTGCAACGGATACGGAATATGACTGGCCTTGGTATAACCGGTTGGTAGGAGCTTATTTCGACGGACACCCGGCAGTACAATCGGCGACTCTCAATGTGGTCGACTCAAATCATCTTTCAACCTCTATGCTGCCTGAACAATGGGTGAGGGCTGACGAATGGTATGACTTCCGTGATTTTAATGAAGACGTAAATATCCTCATTACCATTGATCCCGAGAGTTATGAGGGAAGCGACCATGTCGGGTTACATCCCATGGCCTGGTATCATGAATTTGAGGGGGGAAGATCCTTTTATACCGGTTTGGGCCATACGATTGAATCGTTTAGTGAAGATTTATACTTACAACATCTCTGGGGTGGAATTGAATATGCGATCGGAAACGAATGAACAACCGATGATTAGATTCCGGTAAACAGTTATCAGTAAACAATTTTTAGTCGTGAATTTGATTAGCGTTGTGAACCCGGCAGGGAAGGGGACAGCAGGCGCTTCTTCTACTTATTGAAATCGATGCAATAGTCAATTTGTTACGAATCGTGAACGACAAGGAAGGGAGTTGTATCAAATAAAGGGAGCTATAAAGTTCTACTTTAGCTGATAACTGTTAACTGATCCCCTGTTTCAGATATTGATCTTCAAGCAGGGTCATTTGTTCTTTTTCAACATTTGACTGGTCGTCATAGCCGATCAAGTGCAGAAGGCCGTGAATAAATACCCGGTAGAATTCTTCAGCCCGGGAGGCACCGAATTCAGAAGCTTGTTCAGCGATACGCGGTGCACAACAGTAGAGGGTTCCCTCAATAGATTGATTTGCTTCTCCCTCATCGTACCGGAAACTGATAATATCGGTAATGAAATCACGGTCAAGGTATTTTTGATTGATTCGGATGATTTCATCTTCATCTACATATACGACTTCGAGGAGGGAAAAGGCAGCTTTTTCGCCCTGTTCAATTTGGGCAAGTATATTCAGAAGAGTGGATTCATCTATCGGGAGATCAAAATAGGAGGGATTGAATACCTGCAGAACAGACCGGTTCCCGTATTCAGATGGATCCGTATCAATATCACCTACATTATTCAAAACTGAAATCGTCCAGATCCGGCGATTCAGTTAGTGAGAGGGCAACCCCGCACATCATCAAATCCTCGGGTAGTTCCGTAAAATCTCCCTTGAGTACGGCATCATTTACATTTGCATAGAGGCTGCAGCCGGCTCCCCGTTCAACAATTAACCCTGAAGTCATACCTCCGGCTTTGCCGAAAAATGTAACCTGTTTTAACATATCGCTGGCCACAAAAGCGGTACAGTTATGAAGTTGCAGAAAGGTATTGGAAGCATATACCGATACCATATTCATCTTTTCTTCATCAACGATAAGGCCGAGGTGGATTTCCAGGGCCATACGACGCTCTTCCTCTTCATTTTTCATCTCAATACGGAATACATCCTGTCCAAGTGGCTTGGGAGTTGCATTCAGAATCATGCCGATCGTTTCTATATTTTCTATAGTGAAATTGTGAATCATAAAGGCTTGCCTTAGGCTACAGGTTTATACTTATAATAACACGTTTAGCAGTAGGATTTTAATTTTATTCCTTAAGGGTTCAGCTTTTGCACTTCCAGGTCCATTTGTATGAATGTATCAGCTTCCTTTTACCCATCTTTAGAGGGCTTTGCAAAATCACTGCGTGT
>JBBDNC010000120.1:0-18621 GCA_040877875.1 Balneolaceae bacterium
TTGTCCGCCGATTCGCAAAAAAGTAAGCCAGTTGTGAGGATAAAAATTTCATTTGATCAAATTAAACGAAGAAATTCATATTGTATTTACTCTTGATCCTTTCACTTCATTACGAGAAGGATCCTCATAGTCTATCCGAGGCAATAGATCATTGAAAGCTGACAGACGGGGAATATCAAATAAATCCAATCAATTCATCCGGCGGCTATTTCAAATTAAAGTTTAATTTCACTTTAGATCCATTAACAAGCGCAGATATTTTCCCGCCCGTCTAAAATATTGATACGGTTGTATTTATAAAATTATTTTTAATCGAAAAGCCGACACTCAAATATACTAAAGTTTAAACGGCTTTTTGCTCAACTCATTAGCAATTCTGGGGTTTTAATCCTTAAATTAGGAGCTATTCAAAAACCTGCCGGGCAATCTTCTAACCGAACCTCATACGGTGTTCCGATACGTATTTATTTACCTTTTACTAACCGCTCTCCTGACCGTCTGGATCGATTCCGTACAGGCTCAAACGGATCAGCGTCAGCCTATCCCGAATGTCTACCTGGATTGCCAGAGATGTAATTTCAGTTATATCCGCACCAATATCTCAATGGTTAACTATGTCCGGGATCAGGATGATGCCGATATTTACCTGCGAATTACGGATGCAAGAACCGGCAGCGGACGGGAATATACCCTGGACTTCAGGGGAATCCCACCTTTTTCTACACGCAGAGATACGTTGATTTACGTGAGTCCAAGCACCGACAGCAGTGATGAGGAGCGTGCGGAACTGGCCCGTTACATCAAAATCGGGCTGGTTCCATTTGTCACCCACACGATAGCGATGCGGAATTTGAATATACTTTATGAGCCCCCGGACGAGGGAATCGAAGCGGAGGAGGAAATAGAGGATCCGTGGAATAGCTGGGTATTTGATGTGAGTGTACGATCTTCTCTAAGCGGCAAGGAAACCGAAAACAATTTCGGACTATATAGCGGTTTCTTTGCCGAACGAATAACGGAAGACTGGAAAATCCGGACCCGGGTTCGGGGGGAAATCAATCGAAGGTCGATCGAGCTTTCGGAAGGCACCTCCCATATCAACCGTGACTGGGGAGAATATTGGGGACTCTACGCATACAGCATCAATGATCATGCATCCGTAGGGTTGTATTCCAGGGTAAATTTTTCAAGAACCGGTAATATCAATTTTAATATTGAAGCCTCACCGGCGATTGAATATAATTTTTTCCCGTATGGAGAATACCAGGAACGACGATTTTTATTACGGTATCACATCACCCCTTCCTATACCAACTACTTCGAGACGACGGTTTTCCTCAAAGATTCTGAATTTATCCTTCAACAGGTCCTCTCCACCCGCTTGAGATATGATCAACCATGGGGCAGAATCGATATATCGGTGTCCGGGTCCAATTATTTTCATGATACTTCGATCAACCGGCTGGAATTCAACCCCTCATTCAACATCCGGATTATCCGCGGGTTGTCGGTCAGCATTTCGGGACGATATCGCCTGATCAACGACCAGATTTCCCTGCCCGCAGGTGATATATCCGACGAAGACCGGTTGACAGGAGCCCGGCAACAGGCCACATCCTATGATTACAGCGTCTCGTTTGGACTATCCTATACTTTCGGATCGATCTATAGCAATATTGTAAACTCCAGGTTCTAAATCGAAATGAGAACACATCCGCCGTCCGGGAAACAGGCAGATGAAACAATCTTTTCCCGGCAATCCGAGGTGGATGGTCTGGTCCCGGCACGCTGACAGGAGAGGATTCTGAAGGCACATCCAACCGATCAAAAAGAAATTTTTCACTTTAATGGTTTCACCTGTTGCCTTCACTGGTTTCTTTAGCCCTCTCCTACGTATTCTATCGAATTGTTCGTATTTTTATCCGTTATGACAGACGTGACAACCCGAAAAAAAAACAGTACGCAAACAGACCTCAAATCCCTGACAAGGGAGGAGCTTTCGGATTTTTGCGAGAAACTGGGACTTCAATCCTACCGGGCTGATCAGATTTTCCAATGGCTCTATGAAAAAGGGGTTTCTTCGTTTGAGGAAATGACCAACCTTTCCAAAGAGCTGCGTGCCCGACTGGAAGAGATTGCCAAAGTTGGGCGTATCAAAATCCACAATCAACAGGAATCGGCCGACGGAACGGTGAAATTCCTGTTCGAACTGGATGACGAACACCGGGACAAAGTCGAAGCAGTGTTAATTCCTGATTTTTATTCCGACGGTTCCGTTAACCGGCTCACCGTCTGTGTTTCCTCCCAGGTTGGCTGTATATTCGGTTGCAGCTTTTGTGCTACCGGTAAAATGGGATTTTTCCGGAATCTGACGGTCGGCGAAATTGTCGACCAGGTCCAGATTATCAATGAACTTTGCAAGGAGAAGTTCGATAAAAAAATTACCAATGTCGTATATATGGGCATGGGAGAACCGCTGCATAACTATCGTGCCGTTGTGGAATCGGCTGCAATCCTTTCCGATCCCATGGGGATCGAACTTTCACCGAAACGAATCACCATATCCACCGTGGGGCTAACCAAACAGATCAAGCAACTGGCTGAAGAACAGCAGCCGTTCAGGCTGGCCATTTCTCTGCATGCGGCCGACGACGAGAAGAGAAACCAAATCATGCCGATCAATCAGTCTCTGAACCTGACCCAACTTGAAGAGGCTGTTCGAACCTATTACAACGAACTCATGCAACCGGTAACCTACGAGTACCTGTTGTTCGACCAGTTCAACGATTCACCTCAAGATGCCCAAAAACTTGCCGACATCGTTCAGTGGGTTCCGGCCAAGGTGAATATCATCATGTATAATAAAGTGGAAGGGGTACAACTCAAGCGTGCAAAAGAGGACCGGCTCGATAAATTTATGCTTACGCTCATCGACCGCGGAGTCACTGCTACGGTCCGGCGAAGCCGGGGCGACGATATCGACGCAGGATGTGGCCAACTGGCCATCCGTGAAGGACAGGAAAAAGGGAAAAGCCTGAATACAGTGAACCGTTAACAGTCAGCAGTATTTCAGCGTGGCAGACTGATTGTTCGTAACCTTGCAACCATCTTCCAATTCCCGGATTATTACAGAAGTTTCAGGTAAAAGAAATTTGTTAACAGATAACTGTTTACTGCTTACTAATCACTGATACACTGTTTTAATCGTGGATCATGTTCAACAGTCTGTTAAATCGCGGGAGCCAGCGTTCGCTATCCCAGGAAAAGTAGATGATGCTTGCTTTCCCGATGATATGATCCTCGGGGACAAACCCCCAATACCGGCTGTCCTCACTGTCGTCGCGATTATCCCCCATCATAAAATAGTAATCCATCTGTAGGGTATACCGATTCGTTTCTTCTCCATTGATGATAAACCGGTCGCCCTCCCTTTGTACAGAATTGCGTTCGTAACGTTCCAGAATATTTTGATAGATATGCCAGTTTTCGGCAGTCAATTCCACTTCCTGACCGGCTTGGGGAACCGTAAAAGCTTTCATGTTATCATGATTTTGAAAACCGCTTGAGAAACTGAAATCCCGCCTGCTGAATTCATGGAAATCCTCAGGTAAAACAAACGGCTCCACATTATTCACTTCACTCCATCCTTCCATTTCCTCAGCAAGGCCGGGAGTCATATTAATGATATAAATACTATTCCCGGCACCGGTTTGTACCAGGCTTCCACCCGCTTCCCGGATTTTGGCGGGACTCAAACGGACCCGTTCCCGCGTATCAACACGGTAATGCTGCATCATCGAGTCAACATACTCTTCAGGTTCTCCATTGACATAGAGCCTTTTACTCCGGATTTCAAGCTGATCTCCAGGCATGCCGACCAAGCGTTTAATATAATTGGTTTTTGAAGATGCCGGGCCGATATCAATAGGATAGTTAAATACGACGATGTCATTTCGTTCAATATCCATAAACCCTGGCAATCGTGTCCACGGCACATCAACCCCCGGCACATAAAGATCGGTAAATGGCACACCGAACGTCATCGGCGTACGAGCACCATATGCCATTTTTGACACCAGCAGAAAATCCCCTGTGAGAAGAGTTTTTTCCATCGAAGGGGTAGGAATGCGATACGCACCGAAAAAGAAAGTCCGCAATATAATGGCAGCGATCGCTGCAAATAGGAATGCATCAAACCACTCCCGCGCCCAGTGCTTTGCCTGCAGTTCTTCTTCATTTTGATTTTTACGTGCCCGGGATCTTGACTGTCTTTTTTTGTTTGACAAAATAGTTTCTGTTATTCGTTAATTAGATTCCCAACTTTCACAATCCATGAAATGAAGTCAGTTATTATTCGAAATCTTACTAAAACTGATCGAGGCTCTGCATAAGCTCAGGTTCACTTGTTGGAAATTTTCCGTTTCACAACTCAAGTATAAAAGCTCAGTTAGTTATTAAAGGAACCGGGTTTCTCAATCGGGTCACGGACAAATTCATCATCTTTGTATTCCACCCGGTACCACTGCTCCCTTTCGGGAGAAAAGAAATAATCACTAAACGGAGCCAGCTCACTTTCCTCCATTAACATCCGGGTCAGTGTTCGTTTAACCTGGGGCATCATATCCACATACCTGCTGGCGCCTACATAGACCAGACCATTTTCAAACGGGCCGTCCAGATCCAGGATCATCATCGGAATTTCATCATCAATGACAAACCAGTATTCGAATTGAACCGCTTTTCCCGGCCGGAAGTTTTCTTCAATGAGATCCCCTATTGTCTGGGTTGGGTCACCAAATGCCGATTGTAGGCGGGCCCTGAGTTCAACGGTTGGAATCCGGTCGATGGTTGTCGGATTATATAACCCCTGGCCTGTCCACTGAATATCGGCATATTCGGATTGAAAAGCCGAACGCTCCGAATGGGGAATCTTGCGTATTTCAGGATCTTCAAACTGAGCCTGTACAACGGATGCCCCGAGCAGAAAAATACAGATGACGAGTAAATACCTGCGTATCAGCATATGAATAAAAAATTATAGATTAATTGGATTCGGTTAATCATCTTCGTCCATTGATAAAACAGCCAGGAATGCTTCCTGTGGCACATCCACGGATCCTACCTGCTTCATTCGTTTTTTCCCTTCCTTCTGTTTTTCAATCAATTTCCGTTTTCTGGTGATATCACCCCCGTAGCACTTTGCCGTGACATCCTTCTTCAAAGCCCGTACAGTATCCCTCGCTATGACTCTGGAACCGATTGCCGCCTGAACAGCCACTTCAAATTGCTGACGGGGGATTAGTTCCTTTAGCTTGGCACACACCCGCCGCCCCTGGTCATAGGCTTTGTCACGATGAGTGATACTGGACAACGCATCCACAGGGTCACCGTTCAACATTATATCCAAACGTACCAAATCCCCTTTTCGGTATTCTAAAAATTCATAATCCAGAGACGCATATCCGCGGGTACCGCTCTTTAACCGATCGTAGAAGTCGAACACTACTTCGGCCATTGGCAGTTCGTAGGTGATTTCAACACGGTTGTTCTGCATAAAGAGCTGGTTTACATAAATTCCGCGACGCTCCTGGCAAAGCTTCATAATCGGGCCGATATAATCGGCCGGTGTAAGAATTGTTGCCTTGATATAGGGTTCATAGACAAGTTCAATCTTCCCGACATCCGGCATCTCACTCGGGTTGTCGACCAGTACTTTTTTCTCTTCTCCCCGTTCCTGCTTGATCACCTGATACTGTACGTTCGGAACGGTGGTTATGATATCAATATTGAATTCACGGTCCAATCTCTCCTGAACGATTTCCATATGCAGAAGTCCGAGGAATCCTGCGCGGAATCCGAAACCGAGGGCCTGGGAGGTTTCCGGCTGATATTGCAGGGAGGCATCGTTAAGCTGCAGCTTCTCAAGCGCACTTCTCAGATCTTCAAAATCATCTGCGTTGGTCGGATAAATGCCACTGAAAACCATCGGCTTGACTTCCTTATAACCGGGTATGGGTTCTTCCGCCCTTCTTTTATTATGAGTAATGGTATCTCCCACACGAGCATCCTGCAGGGATTTGACACTTCCGATTACATACCCTACTTCCCCGGCTTCCAGCTTGTCGGTCGGTTCTTTTTTTAACTTTAAATACCCGATCTCTTCGGCATCGTATTCCTCCTTTTTGGTAGCCATGAAATAGATATCATCCCCTTTTCGAAGGGTCCCTTCCATGACACGGACATAGACAATCGAACCGCGATACGTGTTGAAGATGGAATCAAAGATCAGTGCCCGAAGCGGCTTATCCGAATCTCTCGACGGACCCGGAATTCGATGGACGATCGCTTCAAGGAGTTCTTCCACTCCTTCACCTGTTTTGCCCGATACTTTCAGGATCTCTTCAGGGTCACATCCGATCAGGTCGATAATCTGCTGGGAAACCCCGGCGATATCAGCACCCGGCAAATCAATTTTATTCAACACCGGTATAATCTCCAGGTTCTGTTCGAGCGCCTGGTACAAATTGGAAAGGGTTTGTGCTTCTATTCCCTGGGAGGCATCCACGATCAACAATCCTCCTTCACAAGCCTTGAGCGCACGGGATACTTCATATGAAAAATCAACGTGGCCAGGTGTGTCGATCAGGTTGAAGACATAATTTTCACCGTTCGGACGCCGGTAATCCATGCGGATTGCATGACTTTTGATCGTGATCCCCCTTTCACGTTCGAGATCCATATCATCCAAAACCTGGGCCTGCATTTCTCTCTCACTGATCGCACCGGTTCGTTCAAGCAGCCGATCGGCAAGTGTAGACTTGCCATGATCAATGTGGGCAATGATGCAGAAGTTGCGAATGTTATTTTGGGACATCGAAGGTGGTCAATCTAAAATTTAAACAAGCACCCAATATACAAAGATGCAACGGGCATTGCATCAAATTGTTACTTTTTCGGGATTGTTTATTGGCTACGAACGATAAGCAGAAGGCGGGAACTTTTGAGAACGAAATCAGGATCAGGTTTTGATAACTGAAAAAACTCATCCTTTCTCAACAACCGGCTGAATATAAAAAGTGCCCAAGCTATACATTTGGGCACTTTGTTATTCAGCCTCTTCATTGCACCGGATTACAGAAGATTCCTTACCGGTTAACTACCTGAACTTTGTTGATAAATAAGTGAGGTTCCCTATAATTGAGAACCTGAATCGGCGCCGGTTGCCGCCGGCCCGGATATCATGTTTTCGACCGAATATTTTCCACTTCCTGTGAAAAACAGGGCAAGACTCATCAGCAGCAGCAACAGGTCAATTCGCATTGGGCCCCAACCCTGTGGCATTTTAACCAATAGAATCGCAACTACCATTATAATTGCAAGTAAAATAGCCGGTATGCGAATTTTATACCCGGCAAGGACCATCAGGCCTCCAAAAAATTCAACTATGGCGACAACCCACACCATCACCCCTGCCAATGGAATTCCGATATCTCCAAAAAAGCCTTGAGTTCCCTCAATGCCTGTCAACTTTCCCCAGCCGGTAACAATAAATACGGCTGCAACTCCTATTCGCAGTAATAAAAACGCAAGATCACTATTTTGTGACATCTTTGAATTACTCATTTGTATTCCCCTTTATTTTATTAACATTAAACCAACTTATAACATATAAAGTTTTTTTTTGACATTTCATAAAAATACCGCTTATAAGAGGGCTGAATGGATCTTTTTAAAACAGAGAACAGATTGAGATCCTCTCATCCGTATCCTGTGGGATTCATATCACGCCCCCCCCCATAAAAGGGTTACCCTTCTATCGGGCTAAGCAGTTCTACATGAAAACGGAACTCTTTATCTTCAAAAGCCTGTGTATCGTAAATTTCACGAATCAGCTTGAAAACTGTATCCGTATCCCCTTTCACACTCGTTGACAGGTAATTCACATCGACATCCACATCGTGTTGGGCAACAAATTCAAGAAGGTCCTGTACCTTTTCCTTCGGGTGATCGGTGTATAGAGGAATGTAGGTTAATTGTGCTATAGTTTTCATGGCTGCTTTCTTATCTGGAATCGTTATGAGTTTAGTGTAATCAAGTTATGGCATTTAAAAAAAGTTGTTGACATGACACCCCGTCTGAAGACCAGGATTATACAATCGCAGAAGGTGCCATGATTCGTCGCCCCCAACCGGTCAAACGATAAGAAATAGATCCTTATAAAGAAACCGTTACAACCCTAACCCGAATTTCTCACAAAAATTTTATTAAATAACTCGTAATCTATTACAAGACAATAAGTTGCATCAACATTTAAGACTTAAATATCATAGCAGGGTGTAATTTGCTTCGAAATTTATCCCTCATCTGAGTTGAAGTTAAATGGCGTGCTCAACGTACCCTGGTACGTTTCCGCCGTCATTTTTCCTTCGCCTTGCCGAGGAAAAAATTTCTTGGTGAGAAATCCCAACTAATTATCGATATGAATATACGGAGAATAAAAAAGTGGCATCAATCCCAATAAAACCTATATATTCACAGTGATGATTTATTTGTCATTTCATATTCCCTCTCATCTTCATCATCACGCTGGCTCTCATGGCCAATACGGGCTTGCTATATAAACCATCCGCGCGGTTTTGCCTTGCCCCCTGTCCCCTTTCCCAGTACATTTGTTTAACCTGAAAGATTATTATGAGAACTCTCGATTCAACTACTTCATTACGAATTGCCGTCCAGAAAAGCGGCCGTCTGACCGATAAAACACTCAATCTGCTTGAAGGTATCGGTCTTCGATTTGATGATTATAAACGAAGCCTGTTAGTCAAATGCCGCAATTTCGACGTTGAACTTTTGTTAATACGGGATGACGATATCCCCGAGTATGTGGAAGACGGGGTTTGCGATTTAGGTTTTGTCGGGGCAAATGTAACGGCTGAAGATCAGGCGGAGGTAACGGTTTTGCGGGGGCTGGATTATGGGGTTTGCCGCTTATCCCTTGCCGTCAGGAAAAACGGATCCATCCGGTCGCTTCAGGATTTTAACGGCAAGAAGATAGCAACAAGCTATCCAAACCTTACCCGTCGCTTTCTGGAAAAAAATGGAGTGAACGCTGATATTGTGACGTTGTCCGGCTCGGTTGAAATTGCTCCCCGCCTTGAAGTGGCCGATGCCATCAGTGATCTCGTATCTTCCGGCAATACCCTGAAGGCAAACGGACTGGAAGAAATTGAAACGATATTTGAATCCGAAACCCAGTTGATTCAAACCAATAAGCCGTTATCAAAAGGCAAACAAAAGCTGATTGATAAAATTCTTCAGCGTATGGAGGGGTATCAACAAGCGGAACGCAGCCGTTATATTATGATGAATGCACCTGAAGATGCCATCCCGGAAATCCGCAAGATCATTCCCTCCCTCAAAAGTCCGACGATCGTTCCCCTGGCAGATGAAGGTATGGTGGCCATTCATACGGTCGTCCCTATTTCAACATTCTGGGATGTAATGGAAAACCTGAAACAGGCCGGGGCTTCCGACATTGTCATGCTGCCGATTGAAAGTATGATCTCGTGAGTCAGATTTTTATGGAACATCCAGTAAGGAAATTGTTACATCAAACGTTTTGCAAGTAATTGTACCGGTCTTATGATATTTGGTTGAGACGGGTACACCTCTAAAATCCCGGAAGACTTTCACAGTCAGATGAAAAGTTATAGCCTTGGCAATTTAAACGAAGATGATTTGAACCGGCTTTGCCGCCGGCCGAAACTGGATTTCGAGTCCGTTTTCAGCCAAGTAAGGCCGATTCTCAATGAAGTCAAAGAACATGGAGACCGGTCTGTCCGCAAGTTTACCAAAGAATTTGACGGGGTGGATCCAAACCCGGTTGCAGTCACACCTGAACATTTTAATTCCGATCTGGACGTTAAACAGCAGCGGGCTATTGATCTCGCAATGAAAAATGTCCACAGGTTCCATCGTGAACAGACTCAGCCAGGCCTTGAAGTGGAAACCGTACCGGGCATCAAATGTATGCAGACAACCCGGCCCATTGAACGAGTCGGACTTTATATTCCGGGCGGCACGGCACCCTTGCCTTCCACAGCCATTATGCTGGGTGTCCCCGCTTTAACCGCCGGCTGTAAAACGATTATTCTTGCCACACCCCCGGACAAGGACGGGAATATCCCGACTTCAATTGCCTATATTGCCAAAAAAATAGGAGTTGAAAAAATTGTCCGGGCCGGCGGAGCGCAGGCGATAGCTGCCATGGCTTACGGAACCGACTCTGTTCCCAAAGTCGACAAAATTCTGGGGCCCGGCAATCAGTATGTTACTGCAGCCAAGATGTTACTGCAAAACAGTGATGCGATGATTTCCATCGACCTGCCGGCCGGACCTTCCGAGGTATTGGTGATTGCCGATTCGAAGGCCAATCCTGAATTTGTCGCCGTTGATCTGCTTTCCCAGGCTGAACATGGCCCGGACAGCCAGGTCGTACTGGCAGCCCTCAATGGATTTGATGTGGAAACCATGACACAGGCCCTTGAATCGCAACTCAAAAAACTGCCAAGAGCCTCTACAGCCCGCAAGGCGCTGGAAAACAGTTTTATCTTACAAGTTGAGACGATGGAACAAGCCATCTCTTTTTCCAACCGGTATGCGCCGGAACACTTGATTCTGAACTGTGACGAAGCAAGTTCGTATACTGACTTGATCCAGAATGCCGGATCGGTATTTTTGGGAGCGTGGACTCCGGAAAGTCTCGGTGACTACGCATCGGGAACCAACCACACACTCCCGACCTACGGTTATGCACGGATGTTCAGCGGGGTGAACCTTCAAAGCTTTCAAAAATCCATCACCTTTCAACAAGCTACTCCCGAAGGATTAAAACATCTCGGGCCGACTGTTGAGATTCTTGCAGGGATCGAAGGACTCGAGGCTCATGGCAAGGCAGTCTCCTT
The DNA here is from genome assembly GCA_040877875.1 of Balneolaceae bacterium. GTDB lineage: Bacteria > Bacteroidota > Rhodothermia > Balneolales > Balneolaceae > JBBDNC01. The sequence goes on from JBBDNC010000120.1 coordinate 10,965, forward strand.
GAGATTACAGGCATTGAAGAAGGTTGAAGGATAAATATTATTGTACACGGTTTTATTTTTTTCATGACTATGGACAAGACAACAGATATTGAATCACTCATACGCCCGAATATACGTGACCTCACTCCCTATCGGAGTGCCCGGGATGATTTTGATCAGGGAATATTGATGGATGCCAATGAGAATTCATTAGGCTCCCCCATACCAAGTGATTTGAAATTAAACCGTTATCCTGACCCTGCACAGAAGTTATTGAGAAAAAAGATCGCATCGTTTCGCCAGGTGGATGTCGAAAATGTTTTTGTCGGAGTCGGGAGTGACGAACCGATCGACTTGCTGATTCGGATCTTTTGCGAGCCGGGAGAGGACCAGATCATCACAACGCCACCAACCTACGGCATGTACGGAGTCTCCGCCCGGATCAACAACGTCGGAATCCGCGAAGTCTTGCTGGATGAAAAATTTCAGCCGGATGTAAAAAGTATCCTGAACGAAACCGGGGCAAAAGACAAGATTCTATTTCTCTGTTCTCCAAATAACCCTACGGCAAATGATTTCAAACGGACTGAAATCCTAAAACTGATCACCCTGTTCGAGGGGATTGTTGTCGTTGATGAAGCTTATATTGATTTCAGCCGGCAGGAATCCATGGCAAAGCTGATTCAGCAATATTCAAACCTGGTGGTCCTGCAAACATTTTCCAAGTCATTCGGCCTGGCAGGCATCCGGCTCGGAATTGCACTGGGGAATCCGGTGATTATACAATACCTGATGAAGATCAAAGCTCCCTACAACGTCAATAAGCTAACAGCCGATACAGCGCTGAAAGCATTTGAACACCTCGATCTGATTAATTTCAACATTGACAAAATTCGTGAAGAACGTGAAATCCTGATGGACGAACTCCGGCACGCCCCAACCGTGGAAACCGTTTACCGGTCGGATGCCAATTTCATCCTCTTCCGGATTCATGATGCCTATGAAATCTACCAAAAACTTGCTGAAAAAGGGATCGTTATACGATATCGGGGCAACGAACCGCGCTGCGAGAACTGCCTTCGGGTGACCGTCGGAATGCCCGATGAAAATGACAGGTTCCTCAAAGCCCTAAAGGAACTCACAACATGAAAATCTGGATTGAAAATAACTCGCTGGCAGGGCGGACTGATGAATTTCTCTGGCCGGGGGCTCTCTATGGTTTGAAACGACTTCTGGAGGCCGGTTATGAACTCTCAGCCGAACCGGACAAACTTACTGAACAACAATACCAGCTACTGGAGAATGAACTTATCCGCTTCTCTTCTTTTAAAATGGAAGAGGCCGGAGCGGTTGTTCGTCGAAACGACAAGAAGGGAAGCCTGGATCTTTGGGTTGGCCATGAGCCGGTTGCAGGCGGGCATGACTGGATCGAGCTTACCCAAAATTTTCTGTTTCCCAGCCGGAAAGCTTCACAACATCGTAAAACATCCGAGACGGATATCCGTATTTCTCTGAATATAGACGGTTCGGGCATAAGCAACATCCAGACCGGCCTGAACTTTTTAGACCATATGCTGGAACAGATTGCCAGACACGGGCTGATAGATTTGAACATACAATGCAAAGGAGATCTTGAGATCGATGAACATCATACTATTGAAGATGTTGCCATCACACTCGGAAAAACGTTATATGAAGCGTGCGGCCGGGACAAGACGGGGATTCAGCGCTACGGTTTTTTGCTGGCTATGGATGAATCACAGGCCGAAGTAGCTCTCGATCTTTCCAACCGGCCTTACCTGGTCTGGGATGGAACTTTTGACCGGGAATATGTCGGCGATTTTCCACTTGAAATGACAGAACATTTTTTCCATACCCTGGCCATGAACCTGAAAGCAACCCTTCAAATTCGTGTTGTAGGGAAAAACGACCATCACAAGATCGAAGCGATCTTCAAGGGATTTGCCAAAGCCTTGCGCTTTGCCGTAACCCGGACCGAACGAACCCGGGGGATTCTTCCCAGTTCAAAAGGGGAACTTTGAAACAGTGTGTCAGTGTGTCAGTGTATCAGTTTGTCAGTGTATCAGTGTGTCATCCGCCGGCTAGGGGAAGATAAGCAAAGGAGATATGAAGTCCGGTAGATGGATATTCTTTAAAGCTGACAGAGAGGATATACCCGCTTATGATTTGGGAAATTAGTATTCAGGCAATCAAAAATTATAAACCAAGCTCAGGAAATTGATAGGAATCGTGAAATACAGAGCCGGAAACCTGGCATCGGTTTCCAATGCATTGGACAGACTCGGAGCTGAATATAGGATTTCCGATATCCCGGCGGAACTGGATAAATGCGATTCTGTGATCTTCCCCGGAGTCGGCCATGCTGCTACCGCTATGGAAGACCTGAAATCGCGAAATTTGGATGGGTGGCTGAAAAACACGAAGAAACCTGTATTGGGTATTTGTGTTGGGATGCAGCTCTTTTATGAATCCACAGCAGAAGGAGAATGCGAAACACTCGGAATTTTCTCCGGACGCCTGGAAAAATTTGATGCATCCCGGGCAAAAGTACCCCATATGGGATGGAACCAATTTGCAAAAACTCATAATCACCCTCTTCTCGACGGACTTGATGAGGATGATTATTTCTATTTTGTACATAGCTATTACGCTCCTGTTAACGAACAAACCCTGGCTACCTGCAAATACATAACCGAATTTGCCGCTGTGGCGGTAAACGATAATTTTATGGGAATACAATTTCACACCGAGAAATCGGGGCAGCCTGGAGCTCGTCTGCTACAGAATTTTCTGGAAATAACACAGAACGGCTTGTAATCCTCCATGTCCGGAATTCTGAAAACGATCTTTTACGTGCAATAAATGTTGAGTTGAAACAATTAAAAACCCTCTATGAACATCATCCCCGCTATTGATTTATTGGATGGCCAGGTAGTCCGGCTGACTAAAGGTGACTACAGTCAAAAAACCGTCTATCAGAAATATCCTCTGGAACAAGCCAGAATATTTAAAAAAGCCGGATTCCACCACCTTCATCTTATTGATTTAAACGGAGCCAAAAGCGGAAGGTTTGAAAACCTTCCATTCATCCGTGAAATTATCGAAGAGCTTGGACTTTCCGTGCAAACAGGCGGAGGCATCCGGTCTCTCGAAGACATTGAAACCCTTCTGGATGCAGGAATTGCCAAAGTAATCTGCTCATCCATGGCAGTCAGGAAGCCGGATAAGTGGCTGGCCGCACTTAAAAAATATCCCGGTCAGTGTGTACTCGGAATGGATCTGAAAAACGGGAAAATGGCCTACGGCGGCTGGCTTAAAACTTCCGACCAATCTCTTGAAGATTTCCTTTCTCCCATGCTGAATAATGGATTGAATGAGGTATTGAGTACGGATATATCCAAAGACGGAACGCTTGAAGGGCCCAACATCGGTATGTATCTGGATTTGAAACACCGATTTCCGGATGTGAAATGGATCGCATCGGGAGGAGTCTCGTCAGAAAAAGATTTGCAGAAATTAAAAGAAACAGGAGTTTCGGGGGTCGTTGTCGGCAAAGCATATTATGAAGGACGAGTCGGCCTAAACAAGCTTGCAAGCTTTGGCAGATAACCCGTGTACATAAAACTTTCATTCAAAAGAAACGGGACAGGCCCTTCCGCTTTATGTGACAGACAGGCTGTTCCGCTTTCTTACGTATTTACCTTGATTTAATTATCTCTTATACATTCATCCACAGCTTCCTGTTCTTTTTGACAGGGATCAAGGGCTGTGGCCCCACATTCCGGAGTAAAGAATTCATATCTAAATCTAAATAAACAGATGCTTACAAAGCGAATCATACCTTGCCTGGATATCAAAGACGGACGGACTGTAAAAGGAGTTAATTTTGTCGGACTCAGAGATGCCGGCGATCCGGTCGAACTTGCACGAAGATATTCGAAAGAAGGGGCCGATGAACTGGTCTTTTTGGATATCACCGCCACAAAGGAAAAACGGAAAACATTGATCCGGCTTGTTGAGAAAATAGCAAAAGAGATCAATATTCCCTTTACAGTAGGCGGGGGTATCCGTACGGTGGATGAAATCGGAGACATCCTCCGCGCAGGAGCTGACAAGGTTTCATTGAACAGCGCAATTGTCCGGAACCCGGACCTCATTACGAAAGCTTCCGATCGTTTTGGCTCGCAGGCAATTGTTGCTGCTGTAGATGCCAAAAAAACGGGAGATCACTGGGAAGTATATGTAAAAGGTGGTTCGGAACCCACCGGGATGGATGCTGTGGAATGGATGGTCCGTGCCGAAAAACTTGGAGCCGGCGAGATTCTGCTAACAAGTATGGACCGGGATGGAACAAAATCCGGATTTGATCTCGATTTGCTGAAAGAAGTAAATCAGCGCCTGTCGATTCCGGTCATTGCAAGCGGAGGAGCAGGAGCGAAGCAACACTGTATCGACGCCATTACTATAGGTCAGGCGGATGCCGTACTGGCCGCAAGTATTTTTCATTTCAGGGAAATCGAGATCTCTGACCTTAAAGAATCGTTAAACCGGGCTGATGTGCCTGTACGCATCGTATAAACAAATAAGTTGCTGAGTATCATTGGGAAATCAACTGACAGGGATAAACGGGTGTTGCCCCGGGCCGGATGATTTAGGAAATATGTTTCAATTTTATCGGGATTTTGAGGACGCCTGTAATTCAACCAGAGATGTGGCTTTTTCCAAAGAACTGAACCCTGACTTAAAATCGTTTGAAATGTTGCTGGATGAGAACGCATCCAATATCCCGCTGGAATAAATCGTCCGGAGAGGCAGGGGTTTTGCATGGATTGCCTGTTGTATTGCTTGAATAAAAATCAGAACTTCAGAGGGCTTTGACCTTGATAAAGAGAATCTGCCGATCTGATCAAAACCGGTGAACCAAACCTTTACATTTCTATGCCTGACGATACACAAGCGGACATCCATTTTCTTTATGACCTGGAGAAGCTCCTGAAAAGCCGGAAAACCGAACTGCCAAAAGGTTCCTACTCGACAAAACTTTTCGAAGACGGCATCGATCAAATTGCTCAAAAAGTTGGGGAAGAAGCGGTAGAATTACTCATCGCTTCAAAAAATGACGACGAAGATGAAACCGTTTACGAATCTGCCGACCTGCTTTTTCATCTGCTGGTTTTACTCGTAGAAAAGGAGATCTCCCTGGATCAAGTGATCGGTGAATTAAAAAATCGCAGGAAATAGGTGTTCCGCTCAGGTTCATCATACGAGTGTTTCCCCCATGATTTGACTATTCTTACCTGCACAGGCAGGCAAAACGGCTATCTCAAAAATACCCGTCCGCCCTCTACCTGACAACAAATTTCCGTCAGATGGGAAAAATTTTCACCAGCTAACATGCCCTCTTTTACCCTATACCCTGTGTTCTTGCAGTTCGAAGTACTTGCCGGCCTTTTGGCAGATCAGGCCCGCCATTTCCAGCTCAAGAAGCTGCAGAAAGAGTTCGTGGGATGACCTGCCAAGAGATTCCGACAACTTGTCCAGATGAACCGGCCCGCTTTCGAGTACCCTGCAGATTTTTCGATCTTCTTCGGCAAGGGCGGACAATGAGATCTTGACGGATTGCCGCGGCTGAACACCTGCCGCCGGTTCGGGCTCATAGGAGATTTCCTCCAGGAGATCTTCTATCTCCTGAACCAGTTTTCCCTGGCCGGTTTTAATCAGGTAATTTCCACCGATCCCATTTGAATTGTCCAGGGTATGGGGGATCACAAATACTTCCCGGTTTTGATCCAGGGCGGAACGGGCTGTAATCATACTCCCTCCCTTTAAACCGGACTGAATAACCAATACTCCCAGGCTCATACCGCTGACGATACGGTTCCTCACGGGAAAATTCCCGGCATCAGGTTTACTGCCCGGTGGAAATTCCGTAATGACAGCTCCCCCCGTTTCTATAATCCGCTTTGCCAACTTTGAATTTCCGGGCGGATAAATCCAGTCAATGCCTGATCCGAGAACGGCAATCGTTTTTCCCCCGGTATCCACTGCGGTTTTGTGTGCAGCGGAGTCAATTCCATAGGCCAGGCCGCTGTTCACAATTAATCCCGCCCGAACCAGTGCGGCCGACCATCGTTCGGCCTGTTTCAACCCTGCTTTGTCAGGATTTCGGGTTCCGATCACGGCAATACCGGGAACAGAAAGTATTGCTGGATTCCCCTTTACCCATAAAAGAGGCGGAGGATCAAAGATTTGAGTGAGAAGTAAAGGATACTCCGAATCTCCCAAAGCAACCAGCCGGGCATCACATTGAACGGTTCGTTCAAGAATCCGGTCAACCCTCTCCCACCCGTCAAATTTAATAATCTGCCGGGCCAGCGCAAATCCGAATCCCTTGATTTGCTGCAACTCCGGAAGAGAAGCGTTAAAGATCTTCGACGCATCTTTAAAATGCTGTATCAGTGCCCTGATACGCTGATTGCCTATATTCGGGATACATCCAAGGGCAAGAAGGGCTCTATAGTGCCTCGTCCTCTTCAACGTTTTTCAGTTTCTCCCAGATCGTCTCTTTTAACCGGTCTATATTATAGTTGGTCGCTGCTGAAATATGGATGACCGGAACAAACTTTTCAACATTTATTTCCTGGTCAAGCTCATAATCCTTTTGCAGATCCATTTTGGTGATCGCCAGAATGCGTGGTTTATCTAAAAGATCCTGACGATACTCTCTTAATTCATGTAAAAGCGCCTGATACTCTTGATCAATTTCTGAATCTGAACTGATTAAAAAAAGCAGAACACTGTTGCGTTCAATATGACGAAGAAACTGCAAACCCAACCCTTTCCCTTCATGTGCGTTTTCGATGATGCCCGGAATATCCGCCATCACAATACTCCTGAAATCGGAGAAAGTCACCACTCCGAGATTCGGTTCAAGGGTTGTAAACGGGTAGTCGGCGATTTTCGGCTTGGCGCCGGACAGATTCGATAACAATGTACTCTTGCCTGCATTCGGAAACCCTACAAGGCCGACGTCAGCAATCAGTTTCAGTTCAAGTTCAACCGTACGCTCTTCGCCCGGCTGCCCGCCCTGGGCGTATTGGGGGGACTGATTCGTTGAACTGCGAAAGTGCCAGTTACCCAATCCGCCTTTTCCTCCACGTACCACCACCAGTTTTTCCTGGTGTTCAGTAATTTCTCCCAGTCTCTCCCGGGTATCCGCATCAAAGGCTACCGTTCCGAGGGGAACTTCAAGAATTTCATCTTCTCCATCTCTCCCTTTTCTTTTACTGCCTTCGCCCGGGTGGCCATGCTCGGCTTTAATAAATTTCCTGTATCGCAAATCCAGAAGGGTATTTAACTGTTTGTTACCAACCAGTATGACATCTCCCCCCTTGCCCCCGTCCCCTCCATCAGGGCCGCCCCTGGGGACATATTTTTCCCGGCGAAAATGAGACATCCCACTCCCTCCGGATCCTGCTGTTACATATATTTTCGCGTAGTCTGCAAACTTCACTTTAACTGCAATTAAAAATTAAGAATTGAAAAATCCTAAAATACAATGCGTCGGCCGGCGGATTGTATTTTTTTATCTAGGAATCTGTACAGAGGGCTTTGCAGAACCAGGGATTTTGTTCAAGGACAAGGCCAGAGGGAGGTT
>JBBDNC010000121.1:0-9125 GCA_040877875.1 Balneolaceae bacterium
TCGAGCCAGATCAGGAAAGCCCGTGGGGAGTATTTCGAATACAAGAAAAACGAATTGATCCGTTTTTATCCCCATGACATGACCTTCCCAAAAGCCTGGAAAATCAGTTTCATCACTGGATTGTATAGTGCATTGGGAATTCCCCGAAACCGACAGGCAATGATTCAGACCGCCCAATCCGTCTGCAAAAATCCCTCCATGCCAAAAAGCAGGAACCGTTTTATCCAATCTATTATTGAATCGGCTGACGTTGATAACAGGGGGAAATGGCACCACACCGGAATGCGTCCGCCGGCCCGGCCTGACAGGCGAATTCTCCAAGCAGCGCATCTTCACTATACCATCCATCATACCGCCGTGGTCAATTTCCTGAAACGGGACACTGCAATGTGGAGTCATTTCATGGAAAGTCAGGAGAATGCATTTCTTCCCGGGAGTGAAATGAGGGGCATCCTCCATACTACTGTTTTTCTGCCGGCCCTACATTTCCTTGGGGATCTGGTAGATTCCAACTCTATAAAAAACAAATCTTTGGAAACCTGGAACGCCATAAAATCCGAACTTCCGAGGAGCATTTACCGTCCCTTTGAGAAGTCCGGACTCCCCTTGCAAAATCATATGGGAGATACGGGATTGGTTCATCAACTGAAGAGGTATTGCCGAACGGGCCAGTGCCATCGATGTGAAGTGTTTAAAATGGCAATTCGTTCTTGATTGCTTACAAACTCGTGCCTATCTTTGGGATCTGTCTAAAAAACAATCTGTAGGAATAGTGCCCGGTCGTCTAATGGCAGGACACCTGGTTTTGGTCCAGGCAGTGGGGGTTCGAATCCTCCCCGGGCAACACTGTTTGAAGGATGTCTAAATTAGTCATCCTTTTTCTTTATAAATCCTTGACGTAAAATCCTTTTGGATACGCCATTAGCAATATTTGCGGGTAGAAGTAATTTAGCGCTTGCACGGGCGATCGCAGAAAAATATGGAACTTCACTCGGTGAAGTCACCATTCAATCATTTTCTGATGGCGAATTATATGTAAAGTATGAGCAGAGTATCCGGGGGGAGGATGTTTTTCTGATTCAGTCCACTCCCCCGCCCGGCGACAATATTATGGAGTTGTTGCTTTTACTGGATGCAGCCAAAAGGGCTTCTGCAAAGCGTGTAACTGCTGTAATTCCCTATTTTGGATATGCCCGTCAGGATCGAAAGGATCGCCCAAGAGTATCCATCGCTTCGAAATTGATGGCTAATATCCTGGATCAGGCGGGGGCGGACAGAATTTTAACGATGGACTTGCATGCCGCCCAGATCCAGGGATTTTTTGATATCCCGCTGGATCACTTGTATGCCAGCCGGATTTTTATTGAACATTTTACTGAAAATCCGATCGACAACCTGGTGGTCGTTGCGCCGGATGTCGGGAGTATCAAAATGGCCCGTTCTTATTCCAAACGTATGGGAGCCAGCCTGGCATTTATAGATAAGCGCAGGCCCAAGCAGAACGTGGCAGAAATTATGAACATCATTGGTGAAGTTGAAAATAAACATGTATTGATCGTTGACGATCTAATAGATACAGCCGGCACCATTACCAATGCCGCTGTAGCCCTGAGGGATCGTGGGGCTCTGAGTATTAAGGCCACATGTACTCATCCGATCCTTTCCGGACCGGCGTTTCAGCGAATTGAAGATTCGCCTATTGACGAGTTAATGGTTACCGATACGGTTCCGTTGAGGAAACCTTCAAACAAAATCAAGGTATTGAGTGTCGCGGGTATTTTTGCAGAAGCCATTCAGCGAATCCATACAAATGATACGATCAGTGCACTTTTTGATGATTAATAAACTGTAACCGTTTTTAACTGTAGTACTATAATCTTTAATTATTATGATGAAACCAGATGTAGTAAAACTGGAAGGGGAAAAAAGAGAAACCGGAAAGAAAACTGCCGAACATCTCCGCTATAACATGCGTGTCCCTTCTGTATTATATGGCCCGAAAGTTGAGGAAAATGTTCACTTTTCTATTGATGAGCTCGAACTTGAAAAAATCCTATCGGTCAGCCAGACCAGCCTGCAAGAACTCTCAATTGACGGAAAAACCTACAACACTTTGCTAAAAAGGGTTGAATACGATCCGGTTTCTGACCGCCCTCTTCACGCTGACTTTTATGTTCTGGACAAAGACCATGCGGTAACGCTTCAGGTTCCGATCCGCGTAAAAGGTACGGCCATTGGTGTCGTTGACGGTGGCGGAAGGGTGTTCCAGCCGATGCGGATTGTTCGCATCAAGGTATTGCCGGATAAAATCCCTGCTCAATTCGAAGTGGATATCACAAATCTTGAAATCGGAGATTCCATCCATGTGGGGGAACTCGAAATGGAAGGAATTTCTCCCATCGATGATCTTTCCAGAACGATCGTCACCATCGCACCTCCAAAATCCGAAGAACTTTTCAAGACTCCCACAGCCGAAGAACTCGAAGAAGGAGAGCTGCTTGAAGGAGAAGAAGGTGAACTTCTTGAAGGGGAAGAAGGAGAAGAAACGGATGAAGCTGAAGGTGAGGATGAAGAAGCCAAAGAGTAAATTTACTCAAATCGCTTCATTCTGATGGCACTTGTCGCAGGCTTGGGGAACCCCGGCAGTCAATATGCCGGAACCCGGCATAATATTGGTTTTGAACTTATCGACCGGTTATCGTCTGAACTTTCGATTCCTGTCCGCCGGACGGCGGACACCCGTTTGTACGAAATGGGTCAAGGACAATTTAAGGGGGAACAAGTAATTCTGATGAAACCGCTGACATTTATGAACCGGAGCGGTTCGGCGCTGAAACATGCACTGAATCACTTTAAACTTCCTTTGCATCGCTGTATGGTCTGCTATGACGATATCCATCTGTCCCCCGGAACGCTTCGAATCCGTTCAAAAGGAAGTGCCGGCGGACACAACGGCCTCGCGGATGTCCTCACTGCAATTCAATCTGAACAGATTCCCCGCATGCGTATTGGGATTGGAAATGATTTTGCAGCCGGACGTCAATCTGACTATGTTCTCTCCTCTTTTACCTCCGACCAGCAAAAATTGATCGATGAAGCTCTTACATCTGCAGTAGATGCCATCATCACGTTTATCCGTGAAGGCATTGAACAAACCATGAACAAGTTTAATTAACCTCGTAAATAAAAAAGTAAAAACCATGAGTACAATCTTTTATTTAATCCCTGCTTCAGGCCTTCTTGCCCTGCTTTTTACCTATATCAAATCCAGTTGGGTTTCCCGCCAGGAAGTAGGTACCGACCAGATGGCAAGTATTGCAGGCCACATTTCTGATGGCGCGATGGCATTTCTCCGGGCCGAATACAAATCCCTGTCGATTTTTGTTGTCCTGGCTGCCATACTCCTCGCCTACCAGGGATCCGTAACGGAAGGATCATCCATCATGATTGCAGTTTCATTCATCGTCGGTGCCATCTGTTCGGGCCTTGCAGGGTTTATTGGAATGAAAGTGGCTACCCAGGCGAACGTCAGGACCACTCAGGCAGCCCGCAGCAATCTGGGAAGAGCCCTTGAAGTCGCCTTCTCCGGAGGATCCGTCATGGGACTTGCCGTTGTGGGCCTCGGTGTTTTGGGACTCAGCCTGCTGTTTCTATTATTCGGCTGGCAGTACGACCTTTATTCTCAATCCACCGGCATGGAAACCCAAACCGTTCTGAAACTGGTGATCACCGTCATTACAGGCTTCTCGTTCGGGGCTTCCTCAATCGCCCTCTTTGCACGGGTGGGAGGCGGAATCTATACCAAGGCTGCCGATGTGGGAGCCGATCTGGTCGGCAAGGTTGAAGCCGGAATTCCAGAAGATCATCCGCTGAACCCGGCCACCATTGCCGATAACGTCGGAGACAATGTGGGCGATGTTGCAGGCATGGGAGCTGACCTTTTTGAATCGTTTGTAGGGTCCATTATAGGTGCCATGGTTCTTGGAGCTGTCTTTTTCACTCTTTTTGACACCAACGCCGGTGCGGCACTCGGCGGTATGAGCGGGGTCTTCCTTCCGCTGTTCCTGGCATCGGTAGGGATCGTAACCTCGATCATCGGAACCTTTTTCGTACGGGTAAAAGAAGGAGGGGATCCTCAGACAGCCCTTAATATCGGGGAATTCGGATCCGCCATTCTGATGGCAGTGATCTTTTACTTTCTCATCACCTGGCTGCTTCCCTCAAGCTGGAGTTACAATGATCCGCTTTATGGCAGAGTCTTCGAATACACATCGCTGGGAGTATACCTGGCAACTATCATCGGCCTCTTTTCAGGGGTTGGAATTGGACTCATCACAGAATATTACACAGGGGTTGGCAAGAAACCGGTAATCGGGATCGCCCATCAATCCCTCACCGGCCATGCCACCAATATCATCTCGGGACTGGGAGTCGGGATGATGTCAACCGGAATCCCGATTCTGATCATCGCATTTGCGATCATGAGCTCTTTCCATTTTGCCGGCCTCTATGGAATTGCCATTGCTGCCGTTGGAATGCTTTCTAATACCGGGATACAGCTTGCCGTGGATGCTTATGGCCCCATCTCGGATAACGCCGGCGGGATTGCCGAAATGGCCGATCTTCCACCTGAAGTTCGTGAACGAACCGACAAGCTGGACGCAGTTGGAAATACCACCGCAGCAATCGGGAAAGGATTCGCCATCGGTTCTGCAGCTCTTACTGCGCTGGCACTGTTCGGCGCGTATATGACCTCCGCCGGTATCACCAGTATTGACATCTCTGAGGCAAATGTAATGGCCGGAATCTTTGTAGGAGGCATGCTTGCATTCGTCTTTTCTGCACTGTCCATGAATGCCGTGGGACGCGCCGCAAAATCCATGATCGAGGAAGTACGAAGACAGTTCACCTCTATCCCCCCATTGAAAGCAGCCCTTGAAGTGATGCGAAGAAATGAAGGGGTCGACCAAAAAGAGTGGTCGGACGATGATAAAAAAACGTTTGACGCTGCCCATGGGACGGCGGAATACAGTAAATGTGTAGAAATTTCAACAAAATCTGCACTTCGCGAAATGATTTCACCCGGACTCCTGGCCGTGCTGGTTCCCGTATTTGTCGGATTTATTTTCGGCAAGGAAGCTCTCGGCGGACTCCTGGCAGGGGTTACGGTTGTTGGAGTCCTGATGGCGATTTTTCAGGCCAACGCAGGCGGCGCATGGGACAATGCCAAGAAGATGGTGGAAGCTGATATTGAAATTGAAGGCAACATCTATGGAAAGGGCTCGGATGTTCACAAGGCAACTGTAACCGGTGATACGGTTGGGGATCCGTTGAAAGATACTTCAGGTCCGTCCCTGAATATTCTTCTTAAGCTGATTTCCGTGATTGCACTTGTGATTGCTACCGCCCTGTAACAATAGGAAATCGTTTCAGACCGGAAACTGTGGCAAAAGCCCCGGAAGGGACCCTCTCCGGGGCTTTTTGTATTAAAACATCTGGCCGTTAAACCCGTTAGCTTTTATAATGGATATTTTCAAACTCATTTACGAACATGATCTGCGGCTGGATAATCTTCGAACAAGACTTACGGACCGTAAGGAACAGGATGTGACTCTTTCAATTGAAGAGTTTATGCGGCCGGATCCCACCTACTCGAAATTCTATCTGACGGGTACACGGCTGGATGAAGAACGTTTCGGACTGAATACCCTCCAAAATTTTTCTCTTCTTCTGGATGCGCTTGAAAAGGCCCTGGGTGAATACCTGATTATTGCGAATCGTCAGAGCCGCACCTCTCTTAAAGAGGCCCTTGAACAGATGCGGATCGGTGAGGCGATTCTACTTACAACCGGCGACAGGACGGAAACGAATCTCCCGGACCTTTATGTAGACTCGGGAAGCAACGTCGGCCACCGTAAAGAACCTCTGCGAAACGCACTGTCGGCAGATGAGCTCGTATTGTACAAGGAACAGGCGCATCATGGATATGATCTGCACCTGTTCTCCAGGGCCAATATCTATGAGGCTCTGTTTTTTCCGCTTCAAAAGCTGGTCACAGATGAATTTCGCTTTTTCAGTATCAACGGAAAACGGATCAACTCGGAACGGAAATTCTATTTTGAGACATGGACCCTTCACCGCCCTCCCCACGGTGCCGAAGAAGTATTCCCGGAAACAGTTTTATAGTTCTCAGACTTTTCGAGCAAGCATTACCAACCGTGAACAGGTTTCCGGATTATAGGTATTCCCCTTATAGTCGCCCATTAACCGCTCCATCTCGAATCCGTATTTGTCAAAGTTTTCAATAAACCATTCCAGGTCATATAATTTAACCTGTTCGGTGTAGGAAATCGGCGTTTCAAGATGTATTCCAGTGAAGGTAATTTCCTTATAAATAACATCCTTCCGGATATACCGGTAGATATCGAAATGAAGATCCTTGAACGTGCCGGATTCATCCGGTTTGTAATTTGCCCGAACCCAGTCGGCGTTCAGGTAATCCAGTAAAAAAATCCCCTCATTCCGCAGCATCGAACCCACACTTTCGATCACGGATGCGTTTTCCCCGTCCTCTTCAAAATAACCGAATGTTGTAAATAGGTTTACAACAGCATCAAAGGTCTCAGGCAGCGGATTCCGCATATCCCCCACCTGGAATGAGACATTATTCAGGTGTCTCTCATTCGCTTTAATCACAGCTTTTTCGATCGCCTCTTCTGACAGATCGATACCTTTTACCTGATATCCCCTTTCGGCGAGCGTCAGTGAGTGCCGTCCCCGCCCGCACCCGAGATCCAGGATTTTCGGATAGGATGTCTTCGGCAGGAATCGCTCGATGAGATTCGCCAGCTCACCTGCCTCCTCTTCATTACGATTAGCATATAATTGTTCATACAACGGGCTGTCAAACCACTCTTCAAACCACTCCATAAAATCCTTTTTATAGTGAAGGCCAAATATAAGAAAGAGTCTGTGAATATTTCAGAATTATCCCTCTCCCGCTTTTCAAAATGTCGAACCACCCGTGTTATGTCAACCAGATACATCCGGTAAAATCCAGAAAACTCACTGGAATAAAGCCTTTATCCAACACGTGAATGACGATCATTTGACGGAAAAATCGGTTGGAGACTCCGTAAAATCCACTCAAAACAGGAAGCCGGATCCCCGGGTCAACTTTTAATCGCACATCTAACCGTGAAATCTTTATCTTTGGAACCATCATTCAATGCAATGAAGCTATGAATTATACGGATAAACTTGGCAAGGCGGTAAAGGAGGTTGAATCGGTATTGTGCGTGGGCCTGGACCCTAGCCCCGAACTGATTCCGGGCGAACTGCACAAATTATATTCTGAACCGGTGGACCTGGTAGAAGCCTTTTGTAAAGAGGCCATTGATGCCACCTCCGATTACTGTTGCGCCTATAAACCGAACCTCGCTTTTTTTGAAGCTCTGGGTGGAGAAGGGCTTCTTTTGTTCGAGCGTTTGCTAAAACTCATTCCTCCCGAAAAGATTCTGATTGCCGATGCAAAACGGGGAGATATCGGATCGACGGCCGGCCAATATAAAAAAGCCTATTTCGACCATTTTGATACGGATGCCATTACACTCAATCCTCTCATGGGATTTGAAACACTGGACCCTTTTCTGCAAGACGAATCAAAGGCCGTCTATTCCCTGGTCCTGACCTCCAACCCGGGGGCGGAGGATTTGTTAAACCGGGAGTTCCGGGATCATCAAACCCTCGCAGAGTATATTGCGGATCAGCTCAAACAAAAATCCGAAACTTCGAAAACCCATATTGGAATGGTGCTGGGAGCAACCAAACCTTCCGCACTCAAATCAATTATGGAACTCCATCCAACCGCCTCCCTGCTCATCCCCGGGATCGGATCACAGGGAGGAAGGCCTGAAGATCTCCGGCCGGTCTTGTCGGGACATCAGGGAATTCCGATCATTACCTCAAGCAGATCTATCCTTTACGGAACTCCCCGGCCGGACAGAAAGTCTTCCGGCCCCGAAGCAAAATCCGACTGGAAATCTGCAATTGCAGGAAGGGCCAAAAAAATGAAAGAAGAAATTCGTCAAATCACCCAAAGATATGTCTAAACCGGATATCTCATGAATTCAAAAATTGCTGAGGGCAAGGGGAAAAAACAGACGTAGTGAGCAAGCGTATGTGATCCTGTCGGTTGCAGCTCCAACGCATCCCTCGGGTAGTTTTTGACGAGAATACAACTTTAAAGAGTGTCTAAAAGAAAATAAATTTGATCTTTCACGTAAATAAATGCCATGCAATACATACCAAAATTTTTAATAAAACGTGATAAGATATGCGGGCTAAACCTGAAGTGATTGTATATACCGACGGCGCATGCAGTGGAAATCCGGGACCGGGGGGATGGGGGGCTCTTCTTATCTGGAATGGAAAAGAAAAAATCCTGACAGGCGGTGAACCACATACGACGAACAACCGCATGGAGATGCGGGCCGTGATCGAAGCGATGAAGAAGCTTAAAAAACCCTGCCATGTAAAAATCCACAGCGACAGTTCCCTGATTGTTAATGCCTTTCAACAAGACTGGATCGACAACTGGCAGAAAAAAGGCTGGCGCAAGGCAGATAAAAAACCGGTAGAAAACAAAGACCTTTGGGAAGAAATGTTAAAGGCCATGAAACCCCACCGGGTAGAATGGATTAAGGTGAAAGGTCATGCGGACAACGAACTGAATAACCGAGTGGACCGGCTTGCCGTCGAAGCCTCCAGGAAATACCAGGGATGATCAGCGTATCAGTTATTCGCAAGCCAGCGAGGAAAGTATTCGGAGGCATAATCAACGAACACTCCCCCGTCCTTCGCCTCTCACTTTTGCTCGGAGACAATGGTAACACAATTAATACATCAAGAGGGGATTCATAGGAATGTAATTCCTGTCTCGGACCCACATGAAATAATTGCGAGTAAAATTGTTATTAGACCCTGAATCCGAAACCTTCCGTCAACCGTATTCAGGCATCAACATGACACACTGTAACACTGCTAACTGTTTACTGATTACTGACTTTCCCCATTCGGGTAAACGGCTTCAGGTTCATGCTGCCGAACTCACTTCTTTGTGCTTT
>JBBDNC010000121.1:9225-18498 GCA_040877875.1 Balneolaceae bacterium
CCATTCGGGTAAACGGCTTCAGGTTCATGCTGCCGAACTCACTTCTTTGTGCTTTCATATAGCCTGTTATGGCAATCATCGCCGCATTGTCGGTGCAGTATTCCATTCGTGGGACCAAGAGCTTTATCCCAAGCTGACCGGCCATGGTTTCGGCTTTTTTCTGTAACATGGAGTTAGCTGAAACCCCCCCTGCCAACATGACTGTTTCAGCCCCGGTCTTTTTTACGGCACGCTTTAATTTAAGAACCAGTACTTCCGTAATCGCTTCGGAGACGCTGGCACAGATATCTTCCAAGTGATTTTTAACGAACAGTTTATTTTTTTCCTCAAGATAATAGCGAACACTGGTTTTCAGGCCCGAGAAACTAAACTCAAATCCCTCATTGAGCATGGCCTTCGGAAAGTTGTGAAACTGCGGGTCCCCCTTTCGGGCTAGCCTGTCGATTTCAGGTCCGCCGGGATACGGTAATCCAAGCAGTTTTCCTACTTTGTCGAATGCTTCCCCGGCCGCATCATCGCGGGTCGTTCCCAGCACCCTGTGTTCAAACGGTTTCTTTACATGGACCAGCCGGGTGTGTCCTCCCGAAACCGTCAGACAGACAAAAGGATACGTTTCGGGATGGTCGATAAAATTCGCATACATATGGGCATCAATATGATTGATCCCGATTATCGGTTTATTCCGGATCAGTGCCAGGCCCTTGGCGAAACTCAGTCCGACCAACAGGGACCCCAGTAGCCCCGGCCCTTGAGTAACGGCCACAGCGTCAATCTTCCGGATCTCCGTGTCGGCTTCAGACAATGCCTGGGCAACGGTTCTCGAGATGGTTCTGTGGTGAGCACGGGAAGCAAGTTCCGGAACAATTCCTCCGAATCGTTCGTGGACCGCCTGGGAGGCAATGACATTCGAAAGCATATTTTCACCGTCGTACACGGCTGCCGCAGTTTCATCACAGGAAGATTCCACACCGAGGATCGTCATATACTCCTGCCACTTTACTTCTTCTCATCATCGTCGTCGTCATCGACGACTTCAAAGTCGGCATCCACTGCGTCGTCCCCTTCAGACTTTTCGGCATCTTCAGCGTCCTGTGCACCGTTGCCGCCGGCTGCGGCTCCGGGGCCCTGTGCCTGTTGCTGAGCTTGCTCGGAAGCCTGGTAGATTTCCTGAGAAGCTTCAGACCAAGCCTGATTCACTTCTTCAATAGCCGGATCCAGCGCTTTGATATCTTCGTCGTTCTTCGCTTTCTCCAGCTTATCAACGGCTTCATTGATTTTGGTTTTGTTCTCTTCAGAGATCTTGTCACCGTACTCATCCAGTTGCTTTCTGGTTGAGAAAATCAGGCTGTCCGCCTTATTCAGTTTCTCAATCCGCTCACGGATTTCCTGGTCTTCTTCCGCATGATCTTCGGCTGCGCTCTTCATTTTTTCAACTTCCTCTTCCGTGAGACCGGAGCTTTGTTCGATCCGGATACTCTGTTCTTTTCCGGTGCCTTTGTCTTTTGCACTCACACTCAGGACTCCGTTTGCATCAATATCAAACGTGACCTCAATTTGAGGGACTCCCCGGGGTGCGGGTGGAATTCCATCGAGATGGAACCGACCGAGAGTACGGTTGTCCTGTGCCTTGGCACGCTCACCCTGAAGCACGTGGATCTCAACGCTGCTTTGATTATCGGCTGCAGTGGAGAATACTTCCTTCTTGCTGGTTGGAATCGTGGAATTGGATTCAATCAGCTTAGTCATGACTCCACCCAGCGTCTCGATACCCAGTGTAAGCGGGGTGACGTCGAGCAGTACAACGTCTTCCACGTCGCCCGACATAACTCCACCCTGGATACCGGCACCGATTGCAACCACTTCGTCAGGGTTGACTCCTTTGCTCGGATCCTTGCCGAAGAAGTCTTTGACAACTTCCTGGATCTTCGGAATACGCGTCGAGCCGCCGACAAGGATTACCTGATCAATTTCGTTTTTGTCGATCCCCGCATCCTTCATCGCTTTTTCACACGGTTTAACGGTACGCTGTACCAAATCGTCAACCAGTTGCTCAAATTTGGCCCGAGTGAGGTCGATATTCAGGTGTTTGGGGCCGGAATCGGTAGCCGTTATAAACGGCAAATTGACATTGGTTTTCTGTGAGCTGGAAAGCTCAATCTTGGCCTTTTCAGCAGAATCTTTTAATCGCTGCATCGCCATCGCATCCTTTTTCAGGTCGACACCCTCTTCTTTCTTGAATTCATCGGCAAGAAAATTAATGATCCGCTGATCAAAGTCATCTCCACCGAGATGGGTATCCCCTGCTGAAGACTTGACCTCAAATACTCCGTCACCCAGTTCGAGGATGGATACATCGAATGTACCGCCTCCCAGGTCGTAGACCACAATCGTCTGGTCATCTTCTTTTTTATCCAGTCCATACGCCAGGGAAGCAGCGGTCGGTTCGTTAATAATTCGTTTCACGTCGAGGCCGGCGATTTTCCCGGCTTCCTGCGTAGCCTTTCGCTGAGCATCATTGAAATATGCCGGCACGGTAATGACCGCTTCCGTTACTTTTTCACCGAGATACTCTTCTGCAGTCTGCTTCATCTTTTGGAGAACCATCGCAGAAATCTCCTGCGGGGCATACAGACGATCATCGATTTTAACACGGGCTGTCCCGTCATCAGCCTTGACTACCTCATAAGAGACCTGGCTGATTTCATCTTTCACTTCACTGAATTTACGCCCCATGAATCGCTTGATCGAAGAGATAGTCTTCTCCGGGTTCGTAATGGCCTGTCGCTTGGCAGGAGCTCCCACCATTCGTTCTCCATCTTTGGAAAAAGCAACGACTGAGGGTGTAGTCCGGCCTCCTTCAGAGTTCTGGATAACCACCGGCTCATTGCCTTCCATGACAGACACACATGAGTTTGTCGTACCTAAATCTATACCTATTATCTTACCCATAATGTTTATTTCTTTTTAAAGTTTAAATTTGATTGTATTGAAAATGATGTATTTCTTTTGAATGACTTTTAACCCGATACCTTCTCAATCATCATGTCCTTCAGTTTCACTGGACTGGAATCGACCGGGAATCTTCCTTCACACCCGTTTTCGGCATGGTAATTTTTAACACTCCATCCTGAAAACGAGCTTCTATTTCAGAAGCCTCCACCTGTTCCGGAAGTGCAAAAGACCGCGAAAAAGCACCGCCTCTTCTTTCACTTCTCTTAAAGGCTTCACCCTTCTGCAAATCCAGACTCCGTTCACCTCCTATGCGAAGAATCTGATCTTTCAAGGATATCTGAATATCCTTTTTGCCAATACCCGGTAAATCCATGAAAATTTTGTATTCGTTATCACTTTCGACGATATCGCAAAAAGGGGAAAAATCACCCTCCGTTTCATGTAAAGGAACTACCTTTTCCACAAAATCCTGGATATCACGCCCGAGCCGTGACAACTGTTGTTCGATATTTATTGTGAATTCATTCATTGTGATTTTATTAGCTCACTAAAGAAAGAGCAACCATAATGCCAACAGGAAGGCAAACCATTGTTAACTGACGTATTGGCATGGATGTTTTTTGTCCGCTGTGGGCTTGTCAGAAAGAGACTCGATTTGGCGTACTCTATCTACCGAATTCTTCTAATTCGTCAGACTTTTCAGGTCCGACCAAAACCCCGGATAGGATATGGCCGTACACTCTGCTCCTCTTACAGTAGACCGGCCGTCTGCCATCAGAGCCAATACAGCCGAAGCCATGGCAACCCGATGGTCGTGTTCACTCTCAAAAACCGCTGGATCGGGCCGATAACTCCCCCCTCGTCCGTGGATGGATATCCCGTCTTTCCTGACTTCAAATTTCCCCCCCGAAGCTGTCAATACATTTGCCATGGCCTGAAGCCGGTCGGTCTCTTTGTGCCGCAGCTCTTCCGCCCCGGTAATTTCCGAACGGCCTTCGGCAAAGCACATGGCAACCATCAGGACAGGTAACTCATCAATACAATTGGGCACCAGGGAAGGCGGCAAATTTACAGCGCGCAACCCGGAACTGCGAACCGTGACATCCCCCATCGGTTCAGGTCCGGAAACTTCACTTTCCCTGACTTCGATATCCGCCCCCATTTCCTGAAGGATTTGCAAGGCTGCAGTCCGGCTGGGATTTAATCCCATATTCCGGATCAATATTTCAGCCTCGGGGTGGATAGCGCCGGCTACCAGCCAAAATGAAGCGGCTGAAAAATCGCCCGGAACCCGGTAGTTTTGAATCGGAATGGGAGAACGGAGACTGCTGCGAATGATCTTTCCATTTCCATATTCTTCCTCCGGCAATTGCAGGAGGCGTTCGGTATGATCCCGGCTGGGGCCCGTTTCTATGACCTCGGTTGGATTTTCGCCAAACAACCCTGCAAGCAATATTGCCGATTTAAGCTGAGCACTTGCAATCGGCAGAGGATAGCGAATTCCCTGAATGACCCCATCCGGCTGAATGTCAAGGGGTGCATAATTATCATGCCTGCCGGTTATCCGTCCTCCCATCTGTCGCAGGGGCTCCAGAATTCGTTTCATCGTTCTGGCACTCAACGATGCATCTCCCGTCAAACGCGAGCGCACGCCCGCTCCTGTCAAAATACCGGACAACAAACGCATGGTCGTGCCGGAATTGCCGCAATCCAGGTCGGACAATGGTTCTTTCAGTCCTTCCCTGCCCACACCACGAATACGTATTCGGTTTTCCTTGCCGGTGTCCGTATCGACAGGCACCCCGAGTTGGCGGAGGCAGGCGAGCGTACTTTGTGGATCTGCTGCCGGAGAATAGTTGTCGATGGTACTCTCTCCGTCAGCGATGGCGGCGAACATGGCCGACCGGTGAGAGACGGATTTGTCGGGAGGGAGTGTCAGTTCGCCGGAAAGCTGACCGGCACCGGATACTTCTTTGTCCATAGATCGTTTATTTATTCTCTTCTGAGCAGTTGCCGGGCTTTCTCGGACGCGCCGGTCCCCGGATAGTTTTCAATAATATTATTTAAAAGATTCAGGGCATCCCCGCGCTGCCCTTGTAAAATATAAATTTCTGCTGTTTTATAGTCAGCTTCCGCCACCCATGTATCATAGGCTTCAAACAGGACACTGACTCTGGAGTAAGCAGCCAGCGCCTCATCCAACCGGTTCTGCCGCTGATACGTTCTCCCGGCCATCCATTGCGCTTCCGCTCCGATATCCGTGGAATTCCCTTCGGCTACTTCCAAAAAGATTTCACGTGCCTCATCGAATCGGTCCTGCCGAAAAAACACCTTGGCTCTGCCCAACATGGCAGCGTCACTTCCGGGACTTGCACTCAATGCGTTCTTAAATTCTTCCAGTGCCTGTTCCAGACGATTCATCGCCAAACTTGCATTCCCCATCCCGAGATACGCCTGATGATAGTATCTTGAACCGTAATCCAGTAATCTGCTGAAATACTGCTTCGACTCTTCTAATTCATTCTCTTCAAACTTGATCCGGCCCAATTCTCCAAGAGCCGAAGCAGCACGCTCGGAATTCGGAAACTCTTCAATGATGGTCTCATAACTTTCCAAAGCTTCCTGGGTTTGATGGGTTCTCAGGTATGCATCTGCAAGGTTATAATAGGCGTCCGGCAGCAGATTATCCGAATTCGTAATGCGAATGTACTGACGGAATTCCCGCACTGCCCCTTCATAATCACCGGATTGGTAATGGTTTTCAGCCTGCCGGTAGCGCAACCGGTCGGCCGTTGTGGATGTCGGGTTGTCCGACAGAAATTCTTCCAGTACCTCCGTACTTGAATCCCCTCCGCCGGCAGACAACTGGGCATATTGAATTCCGTTAATGGCTTCGATGATATAATCACTTCCGGGATACCGGTCCAGCAAGGTTTTGTAAGCTTCGATGGCTTCTTCAAATTCGCCGGCATTATAATAGGCATCCCCGATATTGTATTGTGAGCGGGCCGCCCATTCGGTATCCGGAAATCGCTCGATAACGGTCCTGAATTCCTGAATAGACTGTTCGTAATTACCGGTATTCATATAGATATAGGCAACATTATATTGTGCCTGTTCCCGCAGTGAACTATAGGGATAGATACGCAGCAATCGTCTGAACTCGGTGACCGCCTCAAAATTCCGGTTCATCCGGTAATAGCTGTTCCCGACCTGGAACATGGCATAATCCCCGCCTGGCTCGGCTCCAATCGTCATATTATAGTACTCCAGTGCTTCTTCATACCGGCCGAGTGCAAAATAGGAGTCACCGATTCTCAACTGGGTGTCGGTATCATAGGGGAAAAGGGCGATGGAAGGAGCTTCATAATTGATCCTGAAATCCTCAAAAGGGGAAATGGCGTTTTCATAATCCCCCATCATAAAGTAACTCCACCCCAATGCGTATTTGGCTGCCCCGACTAACTCATGGTTCGGAAATTCGCGGATAAATCTTGATAACTGTTGAGCAGCCGGCCCGTAATTCCGGGTCTGATAATAACTGTCAGCACTCCAAAAAAGAGATTCTCCACCAAGTTCAGTATCGGATGAGTTCCGATAAACGAGTTCAAAATCTGGTTGTGCCTGGCTGTATGCCTGGTTTCGGTACTGGACCCACGCTTTCTGAAACCTCGCCTGACGCTGAAGGGCCGGATCCAGATCCGTCAACTGTTCGGCTAGCTCAAAAGATTGGAGCGCACGGGTATACTCCTGATTGGCAAAATAGGCTTCCCCGATAAAAGTCAGTACTTTCCCGGGTTCATCCAGGGTTTCCACCCGGCGGACCAGAGGCAGAAGCACCTCTATCGCCTCGGGATAACGGCCTACTTCAAAAGCCGAAACTGCCCACTCATAATAGGCATGTTCCACAAATACCCCCTCGCTGAATCGATCGCCGAACTCCCGAAAGGTATCAAGGGCCTGGTCGTACCGGCCGGCTAGTTTCTCATTAACCGCCTTGTAATAGAGGGCTTTCCGGGCCGTCTCGTCCTCCCCGTCGGCTGCATTGCCGAATGACTGGGCTGCCCAGTGATAAATTTCCTGTTTATGAAATACCCAGCCCAGACCATAATGAGCCAGCCGGGCTCTGTCAGCCCCCCGGTTTTGGTTGATATAATGCCGGTAATACCGGGCCGATTCTTCCAGATTATTCAGGGCATTGTGACTCTCTGCCGTAAGGTAAACAGCTTTCGAACGGTGTTCACCCTCCAGGTAAGGCATTGCCTCATCAAAGGCTTCAATCGCATCCTGGAACCGGCCCTGCTGATAGTAGGATTCGCCCAGAGCGGTGCCTATTCTGCGGGTCATATCATCAAACGGGAAACGTTCCCTCAATAACTCAAAGGCTTCAGAGGAACCCGAATAATCTCCCTCCTGCAGATAGAGGCGTCCCCGGGCATAGAGAGCCTTTGGAGCCCATTCCGAACCGGGATAGGTATCGGCAAGCCTCAGGTAGTATTCCCGTGCGAGGTCATAGGAACGGTCCGCTGCCGCAGATTCGGCCATCTGATAGATCACTTCCACCCGTTTCCGTTGCGGCATCTGAAATTCAAGGGCTCTTTCAAATCGGGCAATCGCTTCCCGATACTCTTCCTGATGCTGATACGCATACCCCAGATCCATAAGAAATTCAGAGGCATGCCGGCTGTTGGGGAACTGGCGGACATACCATTCAATTTGAGCTTCAGCTCCCAGGGAATCAACCTTCAACGAGGTTTGGGTCCGGTAGAAAGCTGCCGTTTCCCGTGCGGAGCGATTGTCTGAGGATTCGAGAACGGTATCAAACCAGGAAACGGATTCTGCAAACAAGCCGTCTTCAAACAACTGAATTCCTTTTTGTAGAGCTTCCTGTGGGGATTCCTGTAAATCCTGAGACCGGACCTCTTCCTCTGCAGTAAAAACCACACAAAGGAGGCAAACTCCGAGGGATATCAACAGCCTGTAAATTTGAGGCATTGCCTCTTTTTCAGCCGATGCGATTGCAGGGTGGGTTCGAAACCGCTTATTCTGTAGCTGTTTGCGGCGGGTTTTATCATCCCTCCCGGAACCCGACTTAAGATCTGTCAATTTATTCAAGAAGTTCAATACTAAATATAAATATGTATCCACTTTTGTTATAAGGAGGACTCACACACATCCATCCATGATACAATAACTTATTCAACGGTTAAAAATTGGACGCCTTCTTATCGAGGTTTGCATAGCCGGTTGAAGACGTCTGTTCACCTTGCAGAAGCCTGCATTAGGAGGCGCTTTCAGAACTTTGTATTCACTCACGCTCAAACTGTCATCCTGATATTGAACAAACATTCGAACCCATCCAGGACGGTGAACTCATACATCCAGATAGCGCATTAATTCATCTGCCCGATCTGAAATATCTAACTCCAACAACTCACTTTGACTTTCAGAGCTGACGACATACCCATGCCTTCGCAGGGAATTGCTGATTCCGGAGGTATCCCGGACATTCAGCTTGAAAGATATCTCGAAAGATTCATTCAGACCCGTGGGGGTTTCAACCGCCACACCCAGAATTCGGGCATCTTCACTCTCAATCAAGTGGACCATTTCACTTAACGTATAATCTTTCGACTGTAATTCTACCGCGATGACCGACCCGGATACCGAAACATTCAACATTTCAGAAAAGGCTTCCAAAACTTCCTTCTTTTCGGCCACGCCCTGATAAACAAAATCAGAGTTTACAATCGGAATCAGTCCGATTTCATGAGCCAGCATCTGCCGCGCAACTTCAAATATGTGATGGTGTTCAAAGACCGTAACGGCCGGTTCCAGCTCTAATGTGGAAATGGAAATGCTTTCGTCCGGAAGATCCACAAGTTGTTGCAAACGGATTTGTCCGATAATCTTGCGGGTTGTTTCTTCCACAACCGGCAGGCAGACCGCATGCCAGGCATCCATCTTGGCCAATGCTTTTGCCGCTGAATCGGAAGGAGCAAGTGGAGTAAATTGTCGATTCGTTATTTTGAGTGCTAACATGGGTCTATTATTTTTTAGTTAAATGACTCCTGCAACTGACGCCTGTATTTTCAACCCGCCAGACATCCATCCGTTCGATTTTCAATCTTCCAAGGTTCCATTCAACTCTGATAACAATGCTTCAAACTTCCTTTGATCTTCCCGGGACATTCTTCCGCTGATCGTTACGTCATCAGGATCATACTGTTCCTGTTCAATTACGGCTACATCATGCAGATGCGAAACCGCTTTATATTGATTAAACGGTATTTTGTATCTGAAATCAACATAATCTTCTTC
>JBBDNC010000122.1:0-18413 GCA_040877875.1 Balneolaceae bacterium
AACCGACCGATAACGCAGGCATTGGGCAAAAGACCGGTTGTGCAAAGCCCTCTCATAATATTATTCTGTTAGGGTATAAAAAAATTAATCCATAAGCAGAAATATCAAATTTCGTTCTTTATCATTATACTTAAAAAGGTTAACACTGTTAAGTGAAACGGCATCCGTATCATTGTGAGTCTATAAAGGAGTATTCATGAATTTAAATTCCGATTCTTTCCCTCAGCCTGTATTGGTTGAGGGTGGACGTATCCCTTTTCAACGTTCCGGAACCGGGTATCAGGACCTCATGTCATACGACCTGGGACGAATGGCCCTGCATGGATTGATTGGCAAAACCGGCCTCGATCCCTCACTCATTGAACTGGTGATCCTCGGAAATGTCATTCAGGATGTAAATACCAGTAATGTTGCCCGTGAATCGGCTCTCGCAGCAGGAGTCCCTGCAAATGTTCCTGCCTTCACAACAACGATGGCATGTATTTCTTCCAATATTGCCGTCACAAATGCACTGGACCGTATCCGGACGGGTCAGAATAAAATCATTCTTGCCGGAGGTACGGAAACCATGTCGGACATCCCGATCCGGTTTCGGAAAAAATTTCGCCAAAAACTTCTGGAAGCACGAAAATACAAGTCGTTTACCGAAGCCTTGAAATTTTTTAAAGGTCTGCGTCCTTCCGACTTGCTTCCAGAGATTCCTTCCATCGCTGAATATTCCACGGGAGAAACGATGGGAGAAAGCTGTGATAAAATGGCAGCTCAGTATGGAATCTCGCGCGAAGACCAAGATCAATACGCCTTGCGTTCTCATCAAAAAGCAACCGAGGCGATTGAAAAGGGATTTTTAAAGGATGAAATCTTTCCCGCTTCGATTCACGAGGCTGACGAATACAGGATCATATCGGAGGATAATGTCGTACGTCCCGATACCACCTTTGACAAACTCGCCTCCCTCCGTCCGGCGTTTGTCAAAAAATACGGGACAGTTACTGCAGGCAATGCCTCGGCTTTGACAGATGGCGCCTCGGCAGCCCTTATGATGGAAAAGAAGAGAGCCCTGGATCTCGGTTTTACCCCGAAAGCCGTTTTTCGTGATTACACTTTTGTTGCCCGCCAGCCGGCTGATGAACTGCTGATCGGCCCGGCAATAGCTGTCCCTCAAGTATTGGACAAAATGGGTTTGGCTCTCGATGACATTGATGTGTTTGAGTTTCACGAAGCCTTTGCGGGGCAGATCCTGACGGTATTGAAAGCGCTGGATAGTGATAAATTTGCACGTGAAAGGTTAAACAGAACACGCAAAGTCGGTTTCGTCCCGATGGAAAATTTCAATCTTTGGGGCGGATCCCTCTCGCTCGGACATCCGTTCGGTGCAACGGGAACCCGGCTCGTCACCACGGCTGCCAACCGACTGCATCAGGAAGACGGAACCTTCGCTTTGGTTGCAGCCTGTGCGGCGGGTGGGCAGGGACACGCACTGATCATGGAACGGTATTGATTTATTTGCCAGATAGGGAAGGATGTGAAAGGACGAAACCGGAGACTTCGAAACAGTGACTTTGATAAAATAAAATTCCGACCGAATGCATCAAGCCCATGATTTCAATTGAAAAAAAAGAAAATGTAGCGATTGTCACCCTCAATGATCCCGATGAAAAGGTGAACAAGCTGAATGAAGCCCTGATGGAACAATTCGCCGGATTCCTGGAGGACCTGAAATCTGACAATCAGATGCGGGGTGCGGTTTTGATCAGTGGCAAGGAAGACAATTTTATCGCGGGAGCGGATATCGATATGTTCAAAACCCGATCCACGAGCGAAGAGCTTCAGGAACTGAGCTGGATGGGGCATGAAATACTACTTCAGATTGAAACCTGCCCCAAACCCATTGTTGCCTGTATTCATGGATCCTGCCTGGGAGGAGGAACGGAGCTTGCCCTTGCCTGTCATTACCGGATTCTGAGTGATCACCCTGACACCAAAATTGGCCTCCCGGAAGTAAAACTCGGCTTGCTCCCCGGAATGGGGGGGACGCAGCGGCTGCCGAGACGAATCGGTATACAGAAAGCCCTGAACTATCTTTTGACCGGGAAAAATATGTATATCAGACAAGCCCGGCGGAACGGATTCGCAGATGAAACCGTCCATCGCCACGCTCTTGAAAAGGCGGGTATGGAAGCAGTCCGCCGGCTGGCAAATCACTCCCCTTCCCGGAAAGATCCCCGCAGCCTGTTGGAAAAACTGCTGGAAAACAACCCGGTCGGCCGGTTTCTGCTGTTTCACCAGGCACACAAGCGGACGGCCGGCAAAACCCGCGGGAATTACCCGGCCCCTCCTCAAATTATTGAAAGTGTTCGTTATGGATATAAAAACGGGTTCCGGGCTGGCTTGAAAAACGAATCACGCCTTTTCGGGGAACTGGCGGTTACCCCTGAGTCCAGGACCCTGGTAGAACTATTTTTTGCAATGAATAACGCAAAAAAGAATCCCCAAAAGCACCAGGTTCGGAAAGCCGACAATCTTGCCGTCCTCGGAGCCGGACTAATGGGAACCGGAATAGCGGAGGTCAGTCTCAAGAAAGGATATCATATCTGGCTGAAGGACCAGAGCCTTGAAAAAGCTTCGGAGGGAAAACAATCGATCTATGAAAACGTACAGAAAGATGTAGAGAAAAAAATTCTGTCCGAATTCGAAAGGGATACCCGTCTGAGCCAGATTCATCCTGCCGGCAATTATGTGGGTTTTGGCAAGATCGACCTTGTGATCGAAGCCGTTTTCGAGGATCTGCAGCTCAAGCAAAATATCCTTGAAGAAGTTGAAGCTCATACCGGGGAGCACTGCATTTTTGCCTCTAACACCTCCTCCCTTCCTATCAGCCACATTGCAGCCCGGGCCAGACGGCCTGAAAATATACTCGGTATGCATTACTTCTCTCCCGTTCAAAAAATGCCGCTTCTTGAAATCATCCGGACCGATAAAACTGCAGACTGGGTGGTTGCCACCGCCCGGGAGGTCGGGCTGAATCAGGGGAAAACGGTTATGGTAGTGAACGATGGGCCCGGGTTTTACACTACCCGAATCCTTGCTCCATTCATCAATGAAGCATTATTACTGCTTGAAGAAGGCGCTGAAATTGAACAGCTCGACCGGGCCATGAAAAACTTTGGATTTCCCGTCGGACCCGTTGCCCTGCTTGACGAAGTGGGTATTGATGTGGGAGCCCATGTGGCGGAAGTACTCGGTGAAACGTTTCGGTCGCGTGGGGCCAAAACCAGCACCAAGGCGCGGGAACTGGTAGAAGCAGGATATAAAGGCCGGAAAAACAGAACCGGTTTTTATCAATACGAGAATGGAAGCCGGAAGAAAAAAGAAGTTAACGACGAAGTATATCAATTTTTCGGCGGGCCGAAACGGATCTCGTTCGACGAAAAGGAAATCCAGGAGCGCCTTTCCCTTGTAATGGTGAACGAAGCCGTCTACTGCCTCCAGGAAGAAATCCTCCTGAGCGCCGGGGATGGAGACCTGGGGGCCATTCTGGGGCTTGGGTTTCCGCCTTTTCTCGGCGGACCCTTTCGTTATCTTGACCGGGAGGGGGCTGATGTCGTCTATGACCGGCTAAGCGAACTTCAACAGGATTACGGCGCCCGCTTTACCCCGGCCGACTTGCTGGAAACAAAAGCGAACCAGAAAGGACGATTTCACGGGGACGTTGTAGGACGTGATGAAAAATAGTATCTTTTCAGGCTACTGAAATTGTTAATCAAACCTGTTATATATGACCTTTTTGAATGTTTTTTTCATGATGGCTCCGCCTGACGGCGGTTCCGGAGGGGCAATTATGAACCTCTTGTTTTTGGGAGCCTTATTCTTTGTCTTCTATTTCTTCATCATCCGACCACAAAACAAGAAGCAGAAAGAAATCCGCGAAAAAGTGGAAGCGATGAAAAAAGGGGATAAAGCCGTTACCTCCGGCGGATTGATCGGCCAGGTAAATACAATTGATGAAGATACGGTATTGCTGGAGGTGGACAGTGGTGTGAAAATCAGGTTCCAGAAATCATCCATCACCGATGTAAATCCTGATAAAAATTAAACCGCTGCAAAGCAATCGTTTAGTTCCATTTGTCGGCGTTTGAATGGCAAATGCGTATTTATTACAATAAATAGATGAATCCCAGGTTGTCCGCCAACCGGCGGATGGCAAAACAGCTTTATTCAATCCCAGACTCTATTACCAGGATCCATGTCAAACTTCGAATTCAATACGATTCCGGAAGCCATCGAGGATATTCGCAAGGGCAAAATGGTCATCGTCGTTGACGATGAAGATCGGGAGAATGAAGGTGACTTTGTAATGGCCGCCGAAAATGCCACCTCCGAGGCAATCAATATGATGGCCAAACATGGGAGAGGGTTGATTTGTGTCCCCATTACCCGCGATAAAGCCCGCGATTTGAATCTGGATTATATGGTCACGGAAGATGCCGACCCGGAAGAAGCGGCTTTTACGATTTCCGTCGACCACAGGAAACTGACGACTACCGGAATTTCAGCTTCCGACCGGGCCAGAACAATCCGGGAGCTAATCAATCCGGAAGCAAAACCCGGAGATTTTCGCAAGCCGGGACATATTTTTCCGTTAATTGCCGTTGATGGCGGTGTGTTGCGCCGGGCCGGCCATACGGAATCCTCTATCGACCTTGCCCGTCTCGCCGGACTGGAACCAGCCGGTATTATCTGTGAGATCATGAAAGATGACGGGGAGATGGCCCGGTTGCCTCAGTTGGTGGAAATCGCTGAAAAGTTTAATCTAAAGCTCATCACGATCAAGGATTTGATTGCCTACCGGATGGAACATGAATCGCTTGTGGAAAAGGTGATCACGGTAGACATGCCAACCATCTACGGTGATTTTACTCTTCATGCGTATGAAGAAAATCTAACGGGCGATACCCACCTCGCTCTCACGAAGGGGACGTGGACAAAGGAGGAACCTATCCTCGTCCGCGTTCATTCGTCCACCCCCCTCGGGGATATTTTCGGCAGCAAGCGAAGCAACAAGACGGAATTGCTGCATCAGGCGATGCGCATGGTGGAAGAAGCCGGGAAAGGCGTAGTGCTTTATATGGATCAAATGCACCGGGATTTCGGGATGATCAACCAGCTAAAATCCCTTCAACTCCAGGATGAAGGCTATAGTAAAGAAGAAATCAGGGAGCAGCTCGGGATACGCATGGACTACCGGGACTACGGTGTCGGCGCTCAGATCCTCCATGACCTCGGCGTCGGGAAATTGCAGCTGCTCACCAACAATCCTGTCAAACGCGTGGGGCTGAAGAGTTTCGGGCTGGAAATGGTCGAGGAAGTTCCGATACCGCTGGACCATGTTGATGTAGACCATCCCCATGCCAAACTGGACAAACCGGATACGAGAGAAGGGTTTTTGAAAAAGCTGATTCTTGAATAAGCAAAACCGGCCTGACCGGGAATTGAGAATGAAGGGCTTGCTTACTTTTTGAATTAGATTAGACGTTGAGACGCTTCTCTTATTTTTAACTCATCCCTTTGATTCTGCTTCGGTTCCCGAGGCCCGGCACAGGTTGGTTCAACTATTTTTTAATTCTTTCCAACCGGCGGGTGGTTTACAATCTTAGTTCTTCATTATCAATATCAGTATTTCCGGCATTTCCTTCATTCGGTTCATTTGCAGTCAGGTTGCTGCCTTTCTGAACCTCTCCCCCATTCATCTCCACGATAGAGTCTGCCTCTTCATTTACATCTTCAATCCCTTCCTCGATGGGTAAAATCTTTTTATGAAAAATAATCATGGCGATAATGGACGTGCTGATAGCCATATCCGCAACATTAAAAATATAGGGAAAGACCGGCGTATCGTTGATCCTGAGAGTAAAATGTATAAAATCAATGACATGTCCGTCGAGCATTCCCCCATACCCTTCAATGATTCCCATAACGAGACGATCGGTAATATTGCCAATGGCTCCGCCGAGAATCAGCCCCATGCTAAATAGATAGGCAAAGTTGGCCCGGGGCAGGGTTTTCAGGATATAGATGAAGATGGCAAAAGTTGCCAGAATTGCGATAACGCTGATCACTGGAGTGGAAATCCAGTTCATTCCGAGAGCCATCCCCGGATTTTGGGTATAGTTAAACGCAAGCCAGCCATCTATCACCTCATGTCTGTGAAGTTCCAGAGAATAACGAACCCAGTGTTTCGTCAACTGATCGAGTACCCATACAAGAAGTATGGGTGTAAAAAGGATGAGGAATTTTTTGGATTTCAACGACAAAACGATAGGCAGGCTTAACGACGTTTCAGCTTCGCTTCAATACTAAGCTGTGTATGAGGGACAGCTTCCAGCCTACCCTTGGAAATTTTTTTTCCGGTTACCTTGCAAACCCCGTACGTCTTGTTGTCAATCCTTTTTAATGCATCATCCAGATACATAATAAATTTACGGGTACGATTGAACAGCATATAGGTTTTCTCGCGTTCCTGTGCGTCCGTGCCTGCATCAGCCATATGAAATGAATAAGCCGATTCATCTGATGAATTTTCCATGCTTTCACGCAGAGAAGTTTGCAGGCTATCCAGTTCTTTTTCCGCTTCGTCTCTTTTTTTAATAATGATGTCCCGGAAATACTCAAGTTCTTCATCACTATATGGAGAAACACGTTCTTTTGATTTTTCTTTTTTAGAAGACGCCATAGGGTTTATATTTATTGTTTGATATTACGTCGAATCGAAATTTCACAATTTTCACCTTCTATTTCCCAGGTTTTTACAAAATCGGAAACTTCCAGAACCGAAGCAGTAATTTTTTCAGCGAGGGTTTCATCTTTTATATATCCGCCCATGGAAGATACAGCTTTCTGGATCTTTTCCGCACCATTATAACCGATTTCAATACGATCGGTTACTTCAAAGTCAGCTTCCTTCCTCATATTTTGAACACGATTCACAAACTCCCGGGCAATACCTTCCTCAACCAGCTCATCGGACAATTCCGTATCCAAGGCAACCGTAATCCCTTTTTCGGTTTCTACAGACCACCCTTCCATACCGGTGCGAATAATTTCAAGATCATTTTTTCCCAATCGGACAATTTCACCGTCGTCCAGAGTCAGTTCGATAAATCCTTTTTCTTCATAATTACTGATTTCTTCCGAACTGAGATTGTTAACAAGCTTGGCCACCGGTTTCATCTTATCACCCAGCTTCTTTCCTAACACCGGGTAATTCGGTTTCGCCGACTTATTTACAATCCCGGAGTCGTTATTTACAAACTCAATATTTTTAATATTCACCTCGTCCAGAATAATGCCTTTTACCGCTTCTACGACTGCTCTTTCTTCCTTGTCCATAGGCAGGATAATTCTCGAGAGGGGCTGTCGAACATTAATGTCAATTTGATTCCGAATGCGAAGAACCGTGGACGAAATAATCCTGGCTATGTCCATTCGATGCTCCAGTTGCTTGTCAATCGATGTTTCCTGAACCGTCGGATAAAATGAAAGGTGAACCGATTCTTCATCCTGCCGGGTAACACTGTTCAATTTTTGATAGAGCCATTCACCGATAAACGGGGCGATCGGGCTGATCACCTTGGCAAGGTCTACAAGACATTCGTAGAGAGTCTGGTAAGCAGCTGTTTTATCGAGACTTTTTCCCTCTTTCCAAAAGCGTCTCCGGTTTCTTCGTACATACCAGTTACTCAGTTCTTCAACGAATTTTTCAATCTCCCGTACAGCCTTCGTCGGCTCGTAATCATCCAGATACTCATCTACCAGCTTGATAGACGTATTGAGCCTAGAAATCACCCACCGATCCATCTCGGTACGTTCCGAATGACTCAATGGCGAACCGGAATAAACAAAACTGTCAATATTTGCATACATCGCAAAGAAAGAGTAAGTATTGACAATTGTATTGAAAAATTTTCGCTGAGTTTCGTGCAGTCCATCTTCACTGAATTTCAGATTGTCCCATGGTGAAGAATTACTCATCATATACCATCGGACCGTATCCGCACCATAGTGCTGAATCACCTCGAACGGATCTACCGTATTCCCCTTCGATTTACTCATCTTCTCGCCCTTTTCATCCAGGACAAGTCCGTTTGAGACTACATTCTTGTAAGCAGGGGCCTCAAATAACATGGTCCCGAGGGCATGCAGAGTATAAAACCAGCCGCGTGTCTGATCAACTCCTTCAGCGATAAAGTCAGCCGGGAAATTTTCCTTGAATTTCTTTTTGTTTTCAAAGGGATAGTGCCACTGGGCAAAAGGCATGGCTCCGGAATCAAACCAGACATCCAACAGATCGGGAATCCTTCTCATGGTCCCGCCATCGGGCCCTTCCCAGGTAATCTCGTCAATATACGGCCGGTGCAAGTCCAGTTCGTCATCCTCCTCTGTCAAACCGGCTTTTTTCCTCAGCTCATCCACACTGCCGATACACTCCACATATTCCGGATCCTTGTCACTGATCCAGATTGGAATCGGTGTTCCCCAGTAACGTTGCCGGGATACCGCCCAGTCAACGTTATTTTCCAGCCACGTTCCGAACCGCCCGGTCCCGGTGCTCTCGGGCTTCCAGTTAATCTTCCGGTTCAGTTCCACCATTTTATCCTTGATTTTAGTTGTCCTGATAAACCAGGATTCAACCGGATAAGACATCAGCGGGGTGCCCTTTCGCCAGTCAAACGGATAGTTATGAACGTGCGTTTCATGCAGGTACATCAGACCCTTCTCCTTGATAGCACGGGCGATATCCTTATCCGCCTCTTTAAACCATTGTCCTTTAAAATCCTTCGCCTGCTTTGTAAACCGTCCCTCCCGGTCAATCGGGTTAAACATTGGAATTCCGGCTTTTTTACAAGACTCAAAGTCATCCGCTCCAAAAGCCGGTGCGGTATGCACCACTCCCGTACCTTCGTCTGTCGTCACATAATCGGCAGACAGAACTCTCCATGCCTCTTCTTTGGAGTATTCTTCCAGGGCAAAATCGAATACAGGCGTGTACGTCCAGCCGATCAAATCCGATCCCTTGTAATGATCGATAATCTCATAATCATGGCGGATAGAGTTCTCCAAACATCCTTTTGCCAGAATATAATCTTCCGTCTTCTCTCCTTCTGAAACCCGAATCTTCACATACTCAAGGTCCTCGTTTACGGCAAGCGCCATGTTCGACACAATCGTCCAGGGAGTCGTCGTCCAGGCAAGAAAAAAGACATTCGGATCTGCGTCCAGCGGAAATTTTACAAAAATGGAAGGATCCTGTGTTTCCTTATACCCGAGACTTACTTCGTGAGAAGACAAGACCGTTCCACTTCCCGGGGAGTACCATTGTATTTTATAGCCCTGGTAAACCAATCCCTTATCATATAGCGACTTGAAAGCCCACCAGATCGATTCTATATAGCCGTTCTCAAAGGTTACATAGGGATTCTCAAGATCAACCCAATACCCCATCCTGGTCGTCAGATCATCCCACAAATGCTTGTACTTCAGGACACTCTCCCGGCACTGTTTGTTATACTTGTCGATCCCGTACTTCTCAACCTGGGCACGCCCTTCAAGACCGAGTTCCTTCTCCACTTCAATCTCAACCGGCAAACCGTGGGTATCCCACCCTCCCTTTCGCTCCACCCGGAAGCCCTTCAAAGTCTTATACCGACAGAACAAATCCTTGACTGTTCGGGACATAACGTGGTGGATCCCTGGCTTCCCGTTGGCGGTCGGCGGACCTTCATAAAAAGTAAACGGAATTCCGTCTGACCTGGATTCCAGGCTTTTCTTGAAGATCTTATTCTTCTTCCACCAATTCAGAATCTCAACTTCTGTTTTGGGATACGTAAGTTGTTTAATTTCTTCGAACTTTTTAGCCATACAAGGTGTATGCGTGCTTTTTGTAATCGAATTAAGCCTTTAATATACGAATAAATCATTAAATCTAATCCATACGGAAAAACCAAAAATTGTATCCCGCAAATCAGAGCGACCTAAAATATCATGTTCAAAGCAGGAATAACAGGAGAAAATCCTGAAACCGCTGTGAACCTCTCTGTTGCCCTGTAGCGGGCATATTTGTCAGCAATTCATCTCTTCAATTAAATCTGCCGGTTTCACCCTCTTGGGAATGTAACCGGGCTTTTGTATTGTTTAATTCAGTTGTTGTGTAAGTTATTCACTTGTTCAGTCAGGTATATGTACTCCGGCAAAATGCTGGCATTATATACTGCTTGAATAAATACCTGAGCAGCAACAGGGTTGTATCTGTTTTTCACTACGCTGGAAATACTAATTCCCTCAATCCTTTCCTACAAAGTTTGGGAGGGGATCCCCCACGGACCACCCAACATATAAAAAGTAAACCGAAAGAACCTAACGTCATCAAAAGCGAAAAATCTATGACATTGAAGCGTCAATCCATCACAAAAGAGAATCCTTTTAAACTCTGCTTTGTCTGTCTCGGGAATATATGCCGGAGCCCGACTGCAGAAGGGGTATTTCAACACCAGGTCAGAGAAAGAAACCTGGAACCCTATTTTTTTATCGACTCGGCAGGTACATCCGCTTTCCATATTGGTGAACCGGCAAATTCCAACAGCCGGAAGACTGCTCAAGAATACGGTATTTCCTTAAACTCCCGGGCACGGAGATTTGAATATTCCGATCTGGAAGAATTTGATCTGATCCTGGCCATGGATTCTGAAAACTATGAAAACCTGAATCGGCTGGATCGCAACAACCAGTTTACAGACAAGATCAAAATGATTCGGGATTTTGATCCTGAACCCGGCCACGGGGAAGTGCCCGACCCTTATTACGGCGGACCGGACGGGTTCGGCCATGTTTTCCAAATCCTACGCCGGAGCTGTGAAAACCTGTTGGATGAACTGGCTTCAAGGATTAAACACGAACCTGCATGAATCTTCCGAGTCCACTGCTTGAGACTCTTGCCGGGCAACAGAAATTGGAGATCCGCCGGGTCCGGCCGGTTTCAGGGGGCAGTATCAACCAAGCTGCAAAACTACACACCAACAAAGGGGAACTGTTTGTGAAGTGGAACGAGTCAGCCGATCCGGATATGTTCGGCAAAGAGTCCAGGGGACTCCGGTTGCTTCGAAATGCAGAAACAGACTTAACCATCCCGAAAGTTCTCGCTTATAACGACCAAAAAGGAGACCCGCCGGGCTTTCTACTGATGGAATTTTTAACTCCGGCGGAGAGAAATGATCTTGACGACAATCAATCTTCAGCCCGTTTTGGAGAACAGCTTGCTCTTCTCCATCAGCACACGGACAAAAAATTCGGGCTGGACCACGACAATTACATCGGGCGGCTGCCTCAATCGAATCAACCCCATTCGTCCTGGGTTGAATTTTTCATTCATGAGAGAATCGGTCCTCAGATAAAACGGGCCACAGACCGTCAGGTACTGGACTCCACATTGCTGACTCATTGGGAAAATCTTGCGGCTCATTTAAAGGATATCTTCCCGGATTCGGATCCGGCACTGCTTCACGGGGATCTTTGGAGCGGAAACTATTTTTTTGATTCAAACGGAAAAGCCGTTCTTGTTGACCCGGCCGTCTACTATGGCCACCCGGAAATGGAACTCTCTTTTACCCGGATGTTCGGAGGATTTTCAGGTTCTTTTTATGACTCCTATAATTCTGTCAATCCGTTTGAACCGGGATTTGCAGAACGGGTACCGATCTACAATCTTTATCCTCTTCTGGTCCATGCCAATCTATTTGGAGGCCATTATGCAACCGAAGTTCAATCGATCCTTAAACGTTACTAACAAGGAGTAACAGATAATCAATCGGATATTACACCGACAGAACCGCAGCTAACAGATGAATATCCGTTGAATCGAACGGCCGCTGAAACAGTGCCTGTTCTCACTCATAACGATATGTCAGACACACCGAAGAAAATTATCAGCCTTGTTCCAAGCCTCACCGGGTTGTGATGGGCCTCGGTCTGGAAGAATCCCTGGCCGGACGAACCCGTTTCTGCATTCATCCTGAACATAAAATAAATCGAATACCGATTATAGGAGGAACTAAAAATCCGAGAATCGATAAAATCAAGGATCTCCGGCCGGATTTGATTCTTGCCAACCGCGAGGAAAATCGAAAAGAAGAAATTCAAAAGCAGGAGAAAGACTTCAACTTCATGGTTTCATCACCCAGTGTCAAAAAAGATGAGTGAATATGAATTGTCAATTGATTCTCCATTCCCCTATCATACCACAAATGAAGCCGGATCGTTATCCATGCGACCTTTTAAGATTGTGACTATGCGTAAGACTTTCTATCTGACATTATTATTAATTTCGGGAATTTTTCTCTTGCCTGAACTTGTCTTTTCACAAGATCAGGCGAACCGACAGCTTGCGGCAGAGGAAGCCGAAGCCATGGATTATTATATCCGCGGAATCCATGAGTTTGAAAATGAGAACTACGAACAGGCTCTTGAATATCTGGATATCGCCTACCAGCTCCTTCCCGACTATGCCGGCGTCAATTTTGCCCTGGCAGATGCCTATTTTGCAACGGGTGACCTGATCAATGCAGAATATTATGCCCAAAAAGCCATTGAACTCGATCCCGGCAACAAATGGTATTACCTGAAACTTGCCCGGATTTACCGCCAGTCCGGCAAACACGAAACGACCCTCGAAGTTCTGCAAAACGCCCTGGAATATCATCCAAATGATATTAATCTGCTGCTCCGGCTCGGATCACTCTACCACACCTTCAAGAAGTTCCCGGAATCCAATGAAGTATACCGGAAAGTCCTTGCAATTCGTGGCGGAAACTTTGATATCCACATGCGGAAATATCAAAACTTCAGGGAAATGGATATGCGGGATTCGGCTCTATCCGAACTCGATAAAATGACGCAGATCGAGCCTGAAAATCTCGGCAACTTGCATACATTGAGCCAGTTTTATATGGAGATGAATCAACGGGAAGCTGCCATGGAAATTCTTCAGAAAGCCAAACAACGCAATGCCCGGAACCCTGAAACGTTGATTTTAATGGCTGATATTTTTATCAAGGAAGCTAAATGGGACAGCCTGGGCAATACCTTTATTACCATTATTGAAGACCCGCTGATTTCCCCTTCCCAAAAAATGGAGCTTGCACGCTTTCTCTACCTGGAGCAGCAATCGTCTCCTTCCCAGCAGGTTTTGGCCGATCAAACCCGGCGGGTGTTGGAAAAATTCAGCACAAATGAACCGGAGTATGGTAATGCACATCTGCTGGCTGCGGAGTTCTACCTCAACAGAAATGAAACGTCTGCCGCCATTGAAAAGCTCGAAATGGCCAACGAGGTCATGCCTGAAGAAGCTGATGCCTGGCATCAGCGGTTGCAGCTCATGTTCAGTGCGGGAAATTATGAAGAAGTGATTACAACCGGAAAAAAAGCTGCCGGCCATATACGGGATGATGCATTTATTCAGTTTTTTGTCGGATCGTCCCTGATGCTCACCGATCGGCATGAAGAAGCCGTTGAATGGCTCGAAAATGCAACCTTTTCCCCTTCCAATCGCACATTTCGGTCGGTCATTTACAGTACTCTCGGGGATGCATTCAGTGAGCTGGATCAATGGGAAAGAGCGTCAGATGCGTTTGAGTCTGCCCTCCGGCTTGACCCCAACAATCATAACGCAAAAAACAATTATGCCTACTATCTCTCCCTGAGGAATGAAAAACTTGATTACGCTAAAGATCTTGCCCTGGAAGCTGTCGGGGCTGAACCTGAAAACGCATCGTACCTGGATACTGCAGGATGGATTTTTTACAAAAGCGGAGACTATCAGACGGCTTATCAATACATTCAGAAATCGATTGATACCGGTGAAATGAGTGCCGAGGTATTGGAGCATATGGGGGATGTTTGTGAACAACTCGGGCAACCCGACGAAGCCAGAAAATGGTGGAGGCAAGCCCTGAACAAAGATCCGAACCGTTCCTACCTAAAGGAAAAGATCAATGAATAACTTTACTGCCGTAGCAGTTATTTTAGTATTTATATTTTTGAATGGATGCCGAACTTCACATCAACTCATTGAGACGGGAGATTTGGAAAAGGCGGATATCAGCCCGAAAGAACTTGTCCGGTTGGTCCCTTCCAATAAAGAATCACCGAATACCCTGTCCGGAACCGGCCGGGCGCTGGTCAGTCAACCCGGCAACAGTGACCGCGTTACCCTTGAATTCTACTCTGACCGGGATACGAGCCTGGTAACCGTACGAAATCGTCTGGGAATAGAAGGGGCGAAAATATTGGTGCACAATGACTCTGTTCTTGTTTACAACAGAATCGATGAAATAGCTGAAAAAAACGCCATAAGTGGCGGGAGCCTCAGCCAGGTCGGATCACTTGCCTCCGTCAATCTTGTAGACCTGTTTAACTATCGACTGAACCGCCGGGAGATCCGGCAAATTCTGGAAGATGAAAACTATTATGTTGTTATCACATCCGATCAAACACGGGTGACAATCGATAAATCCACAGGCCTGATTCTGAATATCCGGTCTTCCGAAACCTCAAACCGGCCTTACAGCGAAATCATTTATGAGTCGTACGACATATTAAACGGCTTTTATCTACCGCGAAAAATTACCATTTTTAGCATGGACGGCACTTCGAGGGTTACCTTTCTTGTTCGGCAACTGGAGGTAAACCGGTCACTGCCGCCTTTGGAGATCCAGATACCCGAAGATACACATATACGAATCCTATGATGATTGCCCGCATCACCCTGATTACGGTACTTCTGGCCATTCTGGGAGTCGGTTCGTTATCCGCACAGACGGGATACGAAGAGAGACGCAAGGAGTTGTTGAAAAAGCAGGAAAATACCCGTCAGGAAATCGAATCGCTTGAAGAACAGATTCATACTTACCGGAATCGGCTTGAAGTGACAACGGAACAGTATGAAGAAGTATACCGTCAATTTGAAGAGCTCACCCGGATGATTTCCCTTCAGGACGAGAAGATCCGGCGCCTGCAGGCAGAACAACAGCAGGTGGCCCGGGAAATTACACTCGTGGAAGAAAATTTAGAAGAACTCGAAACCGAGCTTAAGCGACTTATTGATCAGTACAAAACGACCCTCACCTATCTCTATAAGCATGGACGTACAACTGAGATGGCCCTCATTCTCACCTCAGCATCGATCAATCAGTTGCTGGTGCGATCCTATTATCTTGCCAAATTTGACGAACACCGGAAAATACAAGAACAGGAAATTCGTGAGACCCAGGATAATCTTGAAACAGCCAGAATTGACCTGGAGCTGACTCAGGAACGCAATAATGAAATTCTCGCTGAAATACAGCATGAAAAACAGCAGTTATCTCAGAAAAAAGAACAACAAAAAGAGAGTATCGAAACCCTTCAGCGCGACCGGAATAAATGGCGCAACCAGCTAAACCTGGTCGAGCAGCAACGGTCTCAGTTAAATGAAACCCTCACGTCGCTGATCGATGAAGAGGAACGAATTCGTGCAGCAGAAGAAGAACGCCTCAGACAACTGGCAGCCGCCCGGCAGATAGAAGATGAAAATGAAAGAGAAGAAGCAATTGCCCGATATTCCCGGCCGTCGGCCCGAAGCGGAATGGTGAGTGAAGAGGAACTCAACGCTTATGAAATTTCATTCGGGGATGCCAAAGGACAACTTCCCTGGCCGGTCGACGGGGGGACCATTACAGAAAATTTTGGCGTTCGGGTCCACCCCGTTTTTAATACCCGGACCCAAAATCTGGGAGTGGAAATCGCCGTTCCATCCGAGTCGCAAGTCCGCGCAGTCCACGACGGGTATGTATTTGCTGTCCAGCCACTGCCGGGATATGGCGATATGGTCATGGTAAGTCACGGACGCTACAAAACCGTCTACGGAAACCTCAGTGATATTTTTGTATCCAGGGGAAATATTCTGAGGCAGGGAGATATTATCGGTTTGTCCGGGAACGAAGACTCCATTCGCGGAGAAGTCCTCTTTTTCCTGATCCGGAACGGCACACAAGATGTGAACCCGGAAGCCTGGATTCAGCGAACAACACCCTGAACAGTTGACAGTGAGCAGTGTGTCAGTGATCAGATGGAGAGGCCGGGGTAAACTGCCTTATAAATCAACTTTTTAGGGAACTCTACATTCTTCATTTATATTCTAACTCCGACAGATAAGGAAAAGATTCTCGAGAACCGGTAACCGATAACGAATACCTCATAGCATGCAGAACCGTGCGCGTTTTTTTGCTTATTCCACGTGGGTCGTGATGATTTCACTGGCCATTATTGTATTCACCAACCGCTTTCTGGTCTACGTAAATGACCCGGGGTGGATCGGCCTGGCAGCTTTGCT
Organism: Balneolaceae bacterium; assembly: GCA_040877875.1. Lineage (GTDB taxonomy): Bacteria > Bacteroidota > Rhodothermia > Balneolales > Balneolaceae > JBBDNC01. The sequence goes on from JBBDNC010000122.1 coordinate 16,421, forward strand.
GGGGTACGGTTTTGTGTATCTGAATTTCACCTATTTGACCATCAGGCGATACATTCGAAAAATCCAGGGACCCACGATTCTCCATTACATTCTTGCCGGACTGATCTTCCTTCCCCCCGGTATGTGGATATTCTTCTTTAATTCTGAAATTACCGAATCCAGAATTCTCATGACGGTTGTCCTGGCCTTCTCGTGCGGCCTCGGAATGCACTATGGAAATAAATCGGGAATCAAAGAAAAACCCCTGTATATCGACAAGCTCGAACAGGAACAATCCTCCGGTCGGGCGACCAGCTAACGAACGAAATCCCAAATAAATGATCCGCCGCTTTTTCTACAGATAATCCGTAAATTTGAGATAATCCGTGCAGAGCGGGTGATCCAATCTTAACTCCAAACGCAATAAGGCGATATGAATCTACCAATAACTGATAGACATAGGGAAGGTTTTGGAGCCTATCTGCAGTCGGCCGGATTCATTCATCATTGATAACCGACGCCTGCAACAAATCGGGGATCCCCGAAAATTTCACTTTCATCTTTCAGAATCTGATTAAACGACATAATTCCATGGTCACAATTATTGGTGCCGGCCCCATTGGCCTGGCAACCGGCATTGCTTTAAAACGAAAAGAGATTCCGTTTCGAATTATCGAACGGGGGTGTCTTGTAAATTCCCTCTACCACTATCCGGTCAATATGACCTTCTTTTCCACTTCCGACCGGCTCGAAATCGGTGGAATTCCCTTTATTTCACACGGACACAAACCAACCCGTGCAGAAGCACTGGAATATTACCGAAGGGCTGCGGAAAGCTATGAACTGCCGATTCATCTGTATGAGGAAGTCCGGGACGTGACCGGTTCGGATGGAAACTATACGATTAATACCTCTAAAAATACCTACTCTTCATCTAAAATTGTGGTCGCCACCGGATTTTATGGGCGGGCGAATATGATGAATATTCCGGGCGAAAACCTGCCGAAAGTCAAACATTACTACGACGAACCTCACCCGTATGCATGGCAGAAAGTATTGGTAGTCGGAGCGGGGAACTCGGCAATTGATGTGGCCCTCGAAACGTACCGGTGTAATGCCGAGGTTACATTAGCCATTCGGGATTCCGGTTTGAAAGACACCATCAAATACTGGGTAAAGCCTGATATTGAGAATCGAATAAAAGAAGGGTCTGTCAAAGCGTATTTCAATACGGAAGTCAAAGAAATCCGTGAACAGGAAGTTCTTTTGGAAACGCCGGAAGGGGAAAAAGTCATCGATAATGATTTTGTCCTCGCCATGACCGGATATCGGCCGCATTTCGAGTTAATGGAACAGTTCGGGATTGAATTGACAAACGATGAGAAGAGGATGCCCGTGTATAACAGCGAAACCCTGGAGACGAATCGTAAGGGAATCTATGTAGCCGGGGTTGTTTGCGGCGGGATGGATACCAACAGTCTCTTTATTGAAAATACCCGGATTCATGCCGAACACATTGCCCGGGATATTGAAACTGCCCTCACTGTTCAGAAATAAAAAAAGAGGACAAGCGACCCATATCACGCCGCTACGACCTTCTACCGCTGCTGCCTTCCGGCCCTGACGGAATTCAAAGGGAGCTGGCTGTATGGAACTTGCCCTCAGTAGTAAAGATAAGGGTTTCAGAAGACTTTATAAAAGCTAAATACCTGAATAAAGTCGCTCATTTTCAAAATTAGAACCCACAGAAAAAAACTTTAAATAACTTAGAGTATTCAAGTTTTTTTATTTTATTTTAAATGAGGGGCTGGCTTGAACTGAACTGCTGTTTGCAGCACCCGATTAATACCAATTACCTGGAAGTTGATGGAGGTATGAAATGCAGCAGATCATACGTGGACAAAGCCTGATAAACTTCCAAAAACCAGAAAAGAAAATAGTGGAGCTACGGGGACTCGAACCCCGGACCTTCGCGCTGCCAGCGCGACGCTCTAGCCAACTGAGCTATAGCCCC
>JBBDNC010000123.1:0-18353 GCA_040877875.1 Balneolaceae bacterium
TTGGCGATCTCAGCAATGGCACCGGCCATCTCCACACCGGTGGGACCACCTCCGACAACCACAAATGTGAGATAGGGTTCCCGCAGTTTGGGGTCGTCGATCTGTTCAGCCTCTTCAAGCGATAACAAAATCCGTTCTCTGACACGCAGGGCATCCCCGATCGACTTGAGTCCGGGCGCGTGCTTCTCCCAGGAATCATTGCCGAAATAGTTGTACCCGGACCCTGGAGCCAGGATCAGTTCATCATAGGTGATCGTTCGTCCGTCCGCCAAGAGGAGATTTTTGTGATCGGCGTCTACCTTTTCAACCTCTCCCAACAAGACACTCACATTTGAATATTTTCCGACAATGGCCCGAATCGGGGCGGCGATATCGCCGGGAGAAAGCGCAGCCGTAGCTACCTGGTATAGCAGAGGCTGAAACAGGTGATGGTTAGACTTGTCGATGAGGGTGACCCTGGCATCCGATTTTCGCAATTCCCGGGCCGCGGAAATTCCTCCGAATCCGCCGCCTACAATCACTATATGCCTTCGTTTTTCATGATTCATATCTCTCCAGAAACTCTTTTAAAACAATCGCATGATTGTGTGTCTCATCCTTCGCTGCATACAGAAGCGTAACATTCTGATTTTCAGCAATATCAAGTAACTTTTCAACCGGCTCAGGCTTTTCGGCCAGCTCATGTTCATACCGCTTTTTGAATTCTTCAAACTTATCCGGATCGTGATCAAACCATTTTCGCGGTTCCGGCGAGGGGGTGATCTCTTTCATCCACTCATCCAGTTGGGCGGCCTCTTTCGATACACCTCTCGGCCATAACCGGTCTACCAGCACCCGGTAGCCGTCATCGTCAGCCGGCTCTTCATAAATTCGCTTGATTTGAAAATTGTGATCCGTCATGATACCAATAACACCTATACTTTTATCTCTCCTATAGATTAAAATCCGAGGGTTTTACCTGCTCAGGTGCTAAATCAGTTCGTTTTTTTGACATTTCGGGTGTCGCTGGCGGAAATACCTGGTGTTGATCACTCATGGTTTTTAATGTTTTGAATGGTTCAGATTAATATTTGTGAATGACGCATAGGAGCACTCTCATTCATTTTTTTTGGTTTAGCTTGATTCAACTGTGCCCTGGGTAATATTTTCACGCATCTTTTTTGCTGCTTTCACCATGTTTTTCAGGGAGGGCAAGGTCTCTTTCCAATTTCGGGTTTTGAGTCCGCAATCAGGATTGACCCAAATTTGTGAGGGTTCCAGTACATCCACCGTTTTTTCCAGGAGTGCTGTCATTTCTTCTGCAGAAGGAATACGAGGAGAATGAATATCATAGACACCCGGACCAATTTCATTGGGATAATCGAACTCTGCAAAAGCTTCAAGCAGTTCCATATCCGACCGTGATGACTCCATGGAGATGACATCCGCATCCAGGCGTGCGATGTGTTCAATGATATCATTAAACTCCGAATAACACATATGTGTATGAACCTGAGTTTTATCCTCAACCACCGTGGAAGCCATACGAAAGGCATCTACCGCCCATTTCAGGTAGCTATCCCAGTCGCTGCGATGCAGCGGGAGTCCCTCCCGGAAGGCCGGCTCATCAATTTGAATAGCCTGTATGCCGGCTGCTTCCAGATCTTTCACCTCGTCACGAATCGCCAAAGCAATCTGTTTTGCCGTTTCGGACTGGGGCTGGTCGTCCCGTGGGAAAGACCACTGCAGAATGGTTACCGGACCAGTGAGCATTCCTTTTACAGGTTTATCAGTCAGCGATTGTGCGTAGGTTGACCACCGTACAGTAACAGGCTCCGGACGATGGACATCACCGTAGATAATAGGTGGTTTCACACCTCTTGTACCATAGCTTTGCACCCAGCCATTGCGTGTAAAAGCAAAGCCTGCAAACTGCTCACCAAAGTATTCCACCATATCATTGCGTTCGAATTCGCCGTGCACCAGCAGATCCAGGCCAATCTCTTCCTGCTTTTTGATCAATCCGGCTATCGCCTCCTTGATATTCTGCTCATATTCTTCTTTTGACAGGTTCCCCTTATGGTAATCGGCTCGCCATTGACGAACCTCTTTGGTTTGCGGGAAAGACCCGATCGTTGTAGTAGGAAATAATTCCGGTAAATCCAGATGTTTTTGCTGTGCGTTTTTGCGTTCTTCGTAGGGATGATCCCGATGAAGTAATCCGTCATTCAGGTTGTTCATGCGCTGCTGAACGCCGGGATTGTGAACTAATACAGATTCTCTCTTATCGGCAAGGTCGGCCTGGTGTTCATCAACCCGTTCTTGCTCACTGGATGTTAACGAATCGTCTTTTAACTTTTTCAGCAGTGTGAGCTCCTCCAGCTTCTGGTTGGCGAAAGCCATCCAGCGTTTGACTTGTCTGGGCAGTGTGGTCTCATCCGTTTCCAGGCCCAGATCCACCGGGCAATGGAGCAACGAACATGAAGGCGCTATCCAAAGACGGTCATCCCCGATTTTTTCCTCAGCCCGTTGAATAACTTCTGCTGCTGTTTGAAGGTCTGTCTTCCAGATATTGCGTCCGTCAATCAGGCCCAAAGATAACGTTTGAGTTTCACCAAGCCTGGTAAGGACGTCATCAAGCTGGCCGGGGGCTTCGACTACATCAATGTGAAGCCCCTCTACCGGCAAACCGCAAGCCAGCTCCGTATTCTCGCCGAGTCCTTCGAAATAGGTTGTCAACAGCAGGTTCAGCTCTCCGCGTTCTTGATTCAACGAACTATAAGTTTCTTGAAATGCAGTCTTTGCCTTATCATCAAGATCGAGAGACAGGAATGGCTCTTCGATCTGAACCCAATCCACGCCCATATTTTCGAGTTTCATCAGGATTTCCTGATATACGGGTACCAGCTTATCCAGCAGATCCAATCGGTGAAACTCTCCAGAATCGTCCTTCTCTTTTCCTAACAACAAAAAACTCACAGGGCCGATAAGCACCGGCTTGGTAACGATGCCTTCCGATTTTGCCTCTTCATACTCGTCAAAAACTTTAGAGGAGAGACATTGAAAGCTCTGATCGGGCGAAAATTCAGGCACGATATAATGGTAATTGGTATTAAACCACTTGGTCATTTCCATGGCCGGGATATCGTGCTTTGCATCCTGCAGCCCGCGCGCCATGGCAAAATAGGTATCAATGGGGTAGCTTTGAGATTCATCATCTTCCCGGTGAATTAGTTCCCGGAAGCGTTCAGGAACAGCCCCAACCAGCAACGCCGTATCAAGCACTTGATCATACAGTGAAAAATCATTCGATGGGGTGAGGTCAATACCGGCTTTTTTCTGTTTTTTCCATTGCGTCATCCGAAGGGTTTCAGCGGTTTTAACCAGCTCGGATTTATTTATATCGTCCTTCCAATAGGATTCTATTACTTTCTTTAATTGTCTTTCACTACCTATTCGCGGATATCCAAGATTGTGTGTCAGCATGCTCAATATTTTTTGCGAGATTAATTATTTTAATGCAAAGGGTCGATTCTTTCCGTCAGCCGACGGAAGATTAAGAAGGTGTCCCCTTAGAATGTTCTGTTTCGGAACATGGTTTACACCTGTTCCGGCTTTGCCGTCAGGTTTTCTTTTTAATTTATTCACGATCTTTCCAAAAAGTTCTTGCTGTTGAACATACCTGTTTACTATCAAGATCTCTTATGGTATGAAGGAAAGTTTTTTCCCCGTTTTCAGGTTCAGTTAATGACTCAATGGTATGGCCATAGTGCGCTTCTCCTACAAAATGCCCGTCTATGGAATTCAGATAACAATTATTTACGATTTCATCAGGTATGGACTCCATAGCCCATTGCAAATATCTTAAATTGTTTACATGCTCGTTTGAATCCATATCAAACCGATGGACTAAAAATTGGTTGCTGTAGATGGCTTCATCTATTACTTCAATTTTCAAATTATCCATTTGAATGGATTCCTCCGGATGAACCGCCCACTGCTTTCTCATCTCCTCGAAAATCCGCGCAGGCCTTCTTCTATTAATATCAAAAAATAGCCAAAAGCCTTTAGCCCTTCCGATGATGCTGCCAGCCTCATCCAAAATGAGATTTTCTCTTGTTCCCCTGAATGTTGTCAGCTCAGACAGCCAGGTTTTGATGGTAATTTTTTCTTTATATGCGGGATAACGATCCATCACCATGCGTCCCGACAGCAATACCCATCCGATCCCTTTTTCAAGCAGATCATATAAACTGTGGCCAATGGACAGGCAATGATCTGCCGCTGTCTCTTCGAGCAGTGTCAGGATGGTTACAGGAGTAGCTTCTCCATGCACTCCCATCTCGAAATATCTTAAATCAAACTGGTTTTCAAACATTATTTATTGCAGTTATGGGTTATTGAGTTCCGTAAAGTTTTTGCAGACTTTCATTAAAACAATTTTAAGTGAATTATTTACATGACAGCAATCCCGGTGTACTTACCGGAATTCCGTCAGCGTCAGGTACTATTTAGTATTAATCTCTCAAAAAATCATTACACCTTCCAATCGACGCCGACAGGGCCACGTATTTCGGTTATCCCTGTTTTCCTGGGTTTGGATTCTCGTTCATTCATATTTAAAAAATCGAATTTTTTCTCTTGTGTCATGTTAATCCTGTTTTTTGTGTGTAAAATTTATATACGACCTGACAGCGTGCCCGATTCCGAGATTTCGGAGCGAGTTCCTGTCAGCGTCGGACGTTCAGGGTACTAATTTCATTATGCCAATTTCAGGCTCTTAATCCGCAACGCTGACAGATCCAGTGGGTTCTGTCAGGTTGCTCATTCAACCTGAGCATCAGGTTAATTTAACTTCCTGCCTTTAACCTTACTTTTTCCAGCAGCGCCATCAATTCAGAAACTGAGTGGTTTTCAAAATTCTGAACCATCTCGATGATCTGTTTCCGAAGCTCGCCAGTCGTGTAGGGCTTCGCCAGCCCCTCGAATTTCTGAATGATCGTGTCCCAGCTCATTGGCCGGGTGTGAAATCCTTCGTAATCGGCTTTCTCGATTGAGTGGGCATAACCATTTTTCAGGTGTAACGTCATCTTCAGCGGCACTTCATCCGGGAACCGGTCGCTGTACACTTGTTTTGGTGTAACGTTTACTTTTTGAAGCAACTCTTGGATATCGTCCGCCTCAATCCGCTCTTTTTTATACTGTTCAGGCATTACCTGTCCGTCGAGCAGAGCGGCCGATACCATATACTGCAGGCTGTGGTCTGCCTCTTCTTTGGTGCGGACGATTGTCTTATCACCCTCCTCACCGCCGCCGATAATATGGTAGGCAACATCAAAGATTTCAATGTCGATTTTCTCCACATCTTCGGCGGTAAACCCGTGCTTTTCTTTCAGCTCAATCATCCCTTCAATAGACGACTGCGAATGGATCTCCGCATTGTACTTTTTGATGATGGTTCGGGTAACTCGTTCCAGGTCTTCGTTCTCCCAATCGATGGAAAACTCTCCGGCAATGGCATCCATAAATCCCTTGTTGCCTTCAAATACAGCGGGCGGACCTGTAATTCCGTACTTTGCCAGCAGCGTTGCATGGGTTCCGCCAAACGCAGTGTGGGGGTAGGCAAGCCCTTTCCAGTTGGAGAGCGCCCCGGTTCGTGTCACACGAAGGGCATTCAGTGCCGTGCCGGATATTGCTACGGCATTGGCAGTTTGATCATCATCCAGACCAAGCGCTTTGGAAACTCCGGCGGCAACGGCATAGGAACCCTGTGTGGTGTGATCAAATCCCTTGTTGCGCACCGGCGCTTCATCACTCAGCCGGCATTGCACCTGGTAGGCAACGGCCAGCGCCGTTAAAAAATCTTTCCCATTCAGGCCTGTTGTTTCCCTGGCCGCGAGAATGGATCCGATGTTATCGCTCGGATGGCAGGTTTCGCCTTTGGCCATGTAGCTGTCGTTAAAGTCGAGATATCGCACCAGGGCGCTGTTATAAAGTGCAGCGCGGTCGGGGGTGGTTTTACCGCCGCCAATCAGCGTGCTCATTTCTGAACCGCCAAAATCTTCAATCATGTTCCGAATCGCTTTTACCGGGGGACCTTCTATCGCCCCGATTGCGGTACCAAGGGAATCGAGCAGCCGTATCTTAAGCTGCTTTATGGCTTCGTCCGACAGTTGTTCAAATGTTGCTTCATTAACAAAGGTTGCTAATTGATGTACAATCATACTACCTACCTCTACGTGCCGGTTTTGAAAATTCAGATGAATTCAGATTAATGACTAGTGATATATTGGGTTTAAGACTCATAATTCTCTTTATATACCAAATTTTTTAATTCAGACAATGCCTTGCTGGAGCATGGCATCAGCCACTTTTAAGAATCCTGCTTTATTGGCCCCTTTGATATAATGGGTGGTTCCGTCTGCCTCACCGTGAGTAATGCATTGCGAATGGATATTACTCATAATATCCTGGAGCCTGTTATCCACTTCCGCCCGTGACCATTGTGTGTGCATGCTATTTTGAGCCATCTCTAACTGTGATACCGCTACCCCACCGGCATTGGCTGCTTTTCCTGGGCCGAACAGCAGATTGTTCTCCAGAAAAACTTGCACGGCTTTCGACTGACAGGGCTTGTTGGCCCCCTCTGCTACACACAGGCAACCGTTGTCAACCAGTGCAAGGGCATCTTCTTCGTCAATTTCGTTTTCAGTGGCACACGGGAGAGCAATATCACAGGGGATATTCCAGGGGGGGCGGTTCTCCAGGTAGGTAACCTCGTATTTTTCTGCATATTCGCGGATGCGGCCACGTTTTACATTTTTAAGATGTTTCACATACGCCAGCTTCTCTTCATTCAGCCCTTCCGGATCATAAATGGTGCCATCGGAGTCCGATAATGAGACCACTTTGCCCCCCAACTGGAGCGATTTCTCCGCTGCAAATTGGGCCACATTTCCGGAACCGGAGATGGTAATAGTATGCCCGTTTAGATTTTTACCCTGAGCTTGAAGCATTTCATTGACAAAATAGACCAACCCATAACCGGTTGCTTCCGGACGCAACAGGCTTCCGCCGGACTCGACACTCTTGCCGGTCATTACACCGTTAAACTCATTCCTCAGCCTCTTGTACTGGCCAAACAGGTATCCGATCTCGCGGCTGCCGACCCCGATATCTCCGGCTGGTATATCTGTGGCCGGGCCAATATACCGATACAACTCCGTCATAAAGGATTGACAAAATCGCATGACTTCCGTTTCTGATTTCCCCTTGGGGTCAAAATCAGATCCACCCTTTGCGCCACCGATTGGAAGCGTAGTCAAACTGTTTTTGAAGGTCTGTTCAAATGCAAGGAATTTGAGTATGTCCAGATTTACGGATGGATGGAAGCGTAATCCACCTTTGTACGGACCGATCGCTGAATTGAACTCTACCCGGTATCCACGATTAATATGAACATTTCCCTGGTCATCGGTCCAGGGCACACGAAACATGATTACCCGTTCCGGTTCGGTAAGCCGTTCTAAAATATTTGAATGCAAATATTTGGGATGTTTATCCAGCAGCTCCCATACGGAATCAATGACCTCTTTAACAGCTTCATAAAATTCAATTTCACCGGGATTTTTTTCTTTGACTCTTCTGAGAAAGGTTTCTATAGAATTGTAGCCTACAGTCCCATTTGTTTTAAGTACTGATTTATCTATTGTGTCAGGTTTTAATTTTTCTTCCATCGGGAAAAGTGGTGTTAGGATAATGTTTCAGTAATTAGCTAACTTGCCTTCAAAGAAATGTCATAGGTACATGAATAATCCCCTTCTGCGATGTAAGAAGTACGTTCGACGTCGCCTTCAAACAAAGATTTGTAAAAAATCGCCTCCAGCTTGCACGGCAATTGGGTTTCCTTGACAATTTCGCTAAACGGGCAATTACATTCCTTGACGGTTAGTACTTCCTTTTCTTCATCCAAATCGTATTCCGGCATGAATCCCTCTTCTTCCAACATTTTCTTCAGGGCTTCAGTCCTTAATCGTACGTCAGTCTCAGAGGCTTCATCCATATACATCTGAGCTTTTTCAATTCGCTCCTCCCAAAATGCCCGGAAGAAATCTTCAATGGTATCTTCATCACCTTTCAATTTGAGATATTTGAGCAGTTCTCTCATCACGGCCGATTCGTAAGAGGGAAACAGGCCGTTCCCCGTTTTTGTCAGCTGATACTGCAAGCTGGGACGGCCGGGGCCAGACCGAATATATTCCCGCTCTATATATCCATCCCGCTCAAGCTGGGTAAAGTGTTCCCGTACAGTCGTTTTTGCCAGCTCAATATGATCGACCGCATCATCGATGGAAATTGTACCTTTTCGTTTGATCAGATCCAGTAATTCTTTTTTTGAGCCGGTATACATATCAAGTCTGTTTAAAGTTATAGGCTATCATTTTGAAAGTGCCAAGAGAAACTAAGCAGCCGTCAACTTCTCTTTAGCAAGGGGTAAAATGACCGTCTTTCCGATGTGAATCTCCTGTCTGAGCATAGAAAACAGCTTTTTCAAATCAGAATTAAAAATGCGCAAGGTTGAACATGCCCCGCCGGGAGGATCCAGTTGATTCCCCATCCGTTCAATGGTATTCATCAGTTCGCTCAATTCATTCCAGTCATCCTCTATTATTTCTATTCCCCGCTCTATTTTCTGCGCCATTCCATCCAGGATCTCCCCATTCCCATTATGTAAATGGCCTAAAAGCGGAAAGAATTTTTTACTTTCAAAATAGATATAGAATTGAAGCTTATCATCAAAAACCCCAAGTGGCCTTTGTAAATGTTTCAGCCAGGGGTATTGATTGCCATGCACCTGATGTATGCGTGGAAATTTACAGGTAATTTCACCCAGCAGGAAGAGCAGTTTGGGATGAGAGTCCTCTGCAAGGTAATGACACCCATCGCTTAAATTATCTCCGAAATCCAGTTCACCTGCACTTTTCTGCTCATCCGGCTGAGCAGGGCCGGAAATCTTGTTTTTCTGGATCCACTTCATAACCTCTTCTTCACTCCATTTGAGCTGCTGACAAACCGAGCGTAACGATTCATCTTTATGGCTCTTGGTTTTTATGCCGATAGACGCCAGTAAAACACCAGCTTTCCTGTCGGCAGTAATAATTTCTTCAATTGTAGCTTCAGGAGTCAGTTTTGCAATGGCTGAATGGGTATCCATAATAGTCGGATTCGTTGTGTAATCATTTTTTCAAGCAGTTTCAAAATAGGAATACTGAATCATTAAATCAATTAAAAAGGTTTTTACCGTTTTTATAGTTGATATTAATTTTCCAGGCCCCTACCTTTCCACTGAAGCAATTCAGAACCCATTAAACATCACCGATATGACATACGTCGTAACCGAACCCTGCATCAATTGCAAGCACACCAGTTGTGCAGCCGTCTGTCCGGTGGATGCTTTCCGCGAGGGGCCCAATTTTCTGGTCATCGATCCATTTGAATGTATCGATTGTGATGCATGCGTGCCGGAGTGTCCGGTGGAGGCCATCTATCCCGATGACGAAGTGCCTATGGAATGGGAAGAGTATATCGAACTCAATGACCGCCTTTCCGAAGAGTGGGCCGCCCATATCATCAATGAAGTCAAAGATCCTCTGCCGGATGCAGAGGAATGGGGTCAGCGGGAAGACAAGCGTGAATATTTGATCGAAAGCTGGGACGGGGAGGCGAAGCCTGTGGATTGAAAACATAAAAAAGCTATTGCAAGCGTACTCGCCCATGTGTTACATTCCATTCTAACCATCTATCATTTTTCTTATGGAGTTATCATCTTTAAACCGATCTGAAATAGCCCGAAAACTTCGCAGCGTGATTGATCCCGAACTGGGAGTCAATATTGTTGATCTCGGATTGGTCTACGGGATATATCCGGAAGAAAATGTGATTGTCGTTGAATACACCGTCACAACACCAGGCTGCCCCATGCGACGCTTTCTCCAGCAGCAAATCGAAGAGGCACTCGAGGCGATGGAAGAGGTTGAGGAGTATGAAGCACGATTGGTCTGGGAACCGGAGTGGTCGGTAGATATGATTAAGCCGGATGTTGAATTTTTTGCCCATCCACCTCCGCGCGCCCAAATATAAATGTAAGCAAGACGGAAGTGAGCGGACCCCAAAAAAAGCCCCGGCTTGACAAATCGTACCTGGCAGATACCTGTTACTCATGATAATCACAGGGTTTTTCCATTTAACGGTGGATCTGCGGATTCTGTGTATTTTGCAATTGTTTACTTGCCAGAAGCCTATACTGACAGCCTGGAAGAAGTATGACCCAAAAAAGTTCAACTAATGATACCGTTAAATAAAATTTTAATCTGCTAATCGTGATATGAACATTGGCAAAGTTTCCAATAAAGTATTGTCTGGCTTTCTGTTTTTTGCAGCCATTGGACTCCTGACCGGGTTGTTTTCAGGACTGGTCCGTCTCGGTTTTTTAAGGGATGCTCCCACTCAAATCGTAGCTCCGATTCTTCACGGACCGTTGATGATCAACGGGTTTCTGGGCACGCTCATCGGATTGGAACGTGCTGCCGCACTTGAAAAGAAATGGGCATACACGGCACCGGTTTTTATGGCTGCATCTACCGTTTTGCTGCTGGCAGGTACTGTAATCCCCGGCAAGTGGCTACTGCTGTTTGGATCGGCAGGATTGACATTCGTTATGAGCTACCTTTATTACCTGCAGCCCAGGATCTATCATCTGATTATGGCATGCGGCGCAGCTTCACTCTTGGTTGGAAATGTACTTTATCTGACTGGCTATCCTGTCTCTTCCCTCGTTGTCTGGTGGGCAGCGTTTCCCATATTGACGATTTTCGGAGAGCGTTTAGAGCTTAATCGTATCATGCGCCCACCCCTGCGGGCTCAGCAACTGTTCGCTGCTCTCAATTTTAGCTGGGTTGGAGCCCTTGCCTTCACACACCTCGACCGGACCATCGGATGGTTTCTCGCATCTATATTACTGATCGGAGTAGCGGGATGGCTCATAAAATATGATGTCGCACGCCGCACAATTAAATCGGTGGAGTGGACGCGCTACAGTGCAGTCTGCCTTCTGACCGGCTACGGCTGGCTGATCCTTAGCGGGCTGTTTGGCTTGTGGTATGGCTTCCCGGCCGGCGGACCGCTGTATGATGCACTCCTTCATATGTTGTTTGTAGGTTTTGTCTTCAGCATGATCTTCGCCCATGCCTCGGTCATTATCCCCGCCCTCTCGGGCAAGCTGGTGCCCTGGCATCCTTACTTTTATCTGCCGCTGGTTCTTCTTCATGGATTTTTATTGATCCGGGTTATCGGAGATCTTGGATGGATCCCCCTGATCAGGGAAATCGGCAGTCACGGCAATGTACTGGCCATCCTTTTATTTCTCGCGGGAGTCCTGTTTCAGCTAATCCGGACATCGTTGCAGAAAAAGAAACCTTTGCAAAACCAAACTTGACTTGCGTTTTCTGACAACCGGCAGCTTTTCATTTCAAAACTGTCGGAGGCTCCTTATACTATTAGTAAGTTTACTAAAACATATGCCGGAAATGTCTGATGTGTTATGAGCCTTGCAGGAGATTTCCGGCCTTGCCGGGGTAAACACTGATGCTGTTCTCAACTCAAAAAATAAAATTTATCTTCCGCTGTACATCCATTTAACCATCCATGAAAATTGCATTCTTCAGCACCAAATCGTACGACCGTGAATATTTTGACAGACACAACCGGTCAGCCGGACATGAAATCACTTATTTCGAGGCGCCCCTGAATCAGGATACGGTGAATCTGGTACAGGGTTATGAAGCGGTTTGTGTTTTTGTCAATGACAAAATCGACAGGGCCACTCTTGAAAAACTTTCGGAACATGAAATCCGTCTTGTCGCACTGCGGTGCGCCGGATTCAACAACGTGGATCTGGAGTCAGCAGACGAACTCGGGATCACTATCGTCAGAGTGCCCGCGTATTCACCACAAGCGGTTGCCGAACACGCCGTTGCCCTGATTCTTACCCTCAACCGAAAAACCCACAAGGCGTATAACAGAGTGCGTGAAAACAACTTTTCACTCGAAAAGCTGACCGGATTCAACCTTTCCGGAAAAACCGTCGGAGTCATCGGCACGGGCCAGATCGGGGCTGCCTTCTGCCGTATTATGTTAGGATTTGATTGTCGCGTAATCGCATACGACATAAGTGAATCCGATGATTTGAAACATGCAGGAGTTATTTACAAACCGTTTTCAGATTTACTGCCCGAGGCCGACATCATTTCACTGCACTGCCCTCTTACTCCGGAGACACACCATCTGTTCAATAAAAAAGCGTTCAAAAAAATGAAAAAAGGAGCCATGCTGATCAATACGGGCCGGGGAGCGCTTATCCGTACAGAGGACGCCATCACTGCTCTGAAAGAAGAGAAACTCGGATTTCTTGGAATGGATGTATACGAGCAGGAAGAGAAACTCTTTTTCAGGGATCTTTCAGAAATGATACTTCCGGACGACCTGATAGGCCGGCTGATGACATTCCACAATGTGCTGATTACGGCCCATCAGGGATTTTTCACCCGGGAAGCTTTGGATCAGATTGCCGATGTGACCCTCCAAAATATCTCGGACTTCGAGAGTGGAAGGGAATCCGGGAATGAAGTTCAGCTTCAATAATAAACCCGGTGTAATGTGGAATTCAACCGTCACGAAAGCTTTCGGGATTGCTTTTATCGAATTCTCCGGTAAATTAAAAACGAGCAAATAGTTTTGGGATTCAATCTTGGTTCCGGTTATTTGCAAGGGCGTCAGGCTTTCAACGGTGTATAGAACAATAAAAATGGAACTCACGAAATACTCTACATTCACAGTCTTTGGTCATCAAGTGAAGCTCGAAGCATTTGCAGGTGTGTTCATGCCTTCGTCCAACGGACTTTTCTATGCACGATCGATTCGAATCGCTCCGGGTGAACGAGTCATCGACATTGGAACAGGATCCGGTGTGCTTGCTATTGCCGCAGCCAAAAATGGCGGGAGAGTCAGTGCTACCGATATTGATCCACGAGCTGTTACAGCAGCCGGGAATAACGCCCTGATCAACAATGTTGAAATCGATGTTCGGAGGGGCGAACTCTTCGCTGACTTTGAAGGAACCTTCGATGTAATCCTTGCCAATCTACCTAACGAAATCGTGGCACCGTCCTATATTAGTGACCATCCTCAAGACGACGTCCGCACCTTTGACGGGGGAAACGCTGGAAACGAACACGTACTGAACCTTCTCAACTCTGCTCATCAATTTATGTCTCCTGAATCGCGGTTGTACCTGGGAGTACACTCGCTGACTGACTATCATGCTACATTCCGAACAGCAATTAGCAATTACTCAACACGACTGGTGGACCTGGAGGAGCTTCCTGCAAAACCTTTTGTCACGGATAACCTTTCCTTCTATCAGGCTCTTGATGAGGCCGGTGTTGTTAAGATTTTTCGTAACGCGGAGGGACAGTGGTGTACGTATGGATATATCTGTGAACTTAGCCTGTTTCCTGCAACTGCCTGATCATTAAACATGGGGAAAGGTACCGTAACCTCTTACCTGAAGCTGATTGTATAAATTACGCTACAAAGGTATACGGTTTACCCCTTTTTGCGTTAACGCTATTCCTGTATTCTGGCTGTTATCCGGATGACCACAGCCCTCCCCTGGTGATGGGGACCTTCGTCAATGGTTGTTTCACATTTGTCGAGCGTGAGCAGGCGAAGCGCTTCAAAATCTTCAGCGAGTTCTTCCCGACTGTACAGCATCGCTTCATCTTTGGGGCCTCCCGATTCATAGTGAATTTGCTCATTGGCAAAGGCCTCGAGAATCAGCGTTCCTCCAGGCCTGAGTCCCGTCACCAGTTTCCGGTGCATTTCGCGGCGTGCATCCTCATGCATGTGGGCATAAATAAGGCCTATGGCATTATAAAACTCCGGAATGATTACGAATTCGTTATATCCGGTGTTCATATACCGGATCGAAACCCCGTGTCTTTCAGACAGTTTCAACGCTTTTTGCCGGCCGGCACTGCTGATATCGAAAGCATCGACTTCCCATCCACAACAGGCTGCATACACTGCATTTCGGCCTTCCCCTTCGGCCGGCAGCAACAGTCTTCCAGGTTTTAACTTATCCAGTTGGTCTTTAAAATATTTGTTGGGACGCTCACCATAAATAAATGAGCCAGTTGCATATTTTTCATTCCAAAACTGTTTGGGATTGTCAAATGGATTCATAGGTAAATTATCCGTTTTCATATTAACATAAAGAATTTCAATGGTTTCTATCACGCAAAGATATCTTTCTGTACATTTTTACGAGACTGGTTTTGGATTATCATTACTAGAGGGCTTTACAGAACCAGGGATTTTGTTCAAGGACAAGGCCAGAGGGAGATTGAAACCGCAGCATATAGTCCATATGTGAGGATTTCAACCGATCGATAACGCAGGTATTGGGCAAAAGACCGGTTGTGCAAACCCTCTACTATCTTTCTCTATATTTTGGCGTTCAGAATCAGACTTCCGACTTCTCCCGAAATATAATATCAAATCTGTCAGCGGACATCGTCCGGTCCCACATGTCCGAGGCCGGGAATGAGCATGAGCACCATAAGAATGAAGCTCAGTTAGGGCCATTTCTCATACCGTGGCTACGGCCGTGCCCGCGTCCGCCTTGTTCCCAGTGATCACTCATTCCATTATTATTGCCGTCTGTAAACCCGGGTCCGTGCCATGTGGGCCTTCCGTCCTGGGCATAATCGCAAATTCCATCTCCATTTTGATCCACGAAATTATGACCGGGTCCAAGGTGGGTTCCTTCCTCAAAATAATCATTGATATGATTGCCGTTTTCATCCAGGTATCGCATGCCTTCGTGACGTCGATGCATGTCCAGTGACGAATCCCAATAGTCGCATATCCCGTTATTGTTGTCATCCACAAAGCCCGGGCCATGCCAGGTTGGACTGCCATTTTGAGCATAGTCGCAGATGCCATCTTCATTTTGATCTATAAAATTATGTCCGCGTTGACCAAAATATTGATCCTGCAGCAACTGGCTTTCGATACTTTTTGAAGAAACCATTAAACCCGCATCGTGTGTTGATGGTTCTACATAATCGTTGATTCCATTATTATTTTCATCCAAATACATTGGATATACAGCGTCCTCCTCTTGTCGCGTATCTGTGGTTCCACAGTTATTGAACAGAATTAGAGCAAGTGCAAAAAGCAGATATTTTTTTAGACTTTTCATTTAGCTCACCTTGGCAGTATTGTTTTTATAAACTTGAATTACATCCATTGATAAATGACATAAATAATTTATTCATTTAGTTCTCTCGAGAGTGCAAGGTTTTATCGACTCATTATGTAGTTCAATTACCTACAGTAATAGTTTCGATTACTCTTCTGATGTCACCTCTATTAATTCAGCAACTTAGTCGATCGTATCCATAAGGTCTTCCAACTCTCCTTTTCAAAGTCATTACTCCGGAATCATCAAAACCTATATATAACATTCCGTTTGCAGAACCTTCGCATGTTTAATTGGAAAGTTTAAAAAGATGCGTCTCTTCCAGTGACTGAATGTGAAAACGGATAAACTTCTTTGAATAATAACTGGCTTAGTCTGTGTTGTACCGGAGGCCTTTCTAGGAGGAGGGGACTATAACGTTAGTCAGGTGCCAGAGTTCGGTTGTATACAAACCGATATTTCGCCGTCGTGCTCCCGGCGACGTTCATCATAATCGGTACCGCAATGGATATTTAAATTCTAATTCGTAAATTGTGTGGAGCTTTTTTTGGGAAAACACCCTTTCTGGTGCCGGCGGGCCGGAGTGGACCCCTGTTTTCCTGTCTCTACAACTTCATATTGGGAGGGTCCGGGCATCCTTTGAAGTGATCCGTCCTGATTATATCAGGACGTGTACAGTTATGGCTCTACGATCATCAGATTGGCATGTCTTTTTAAAAATGGAAAGTATAACATTAGGGCAAAACAGGAAGTTGGCTATATGGTATGGGTGAGAAACATTGGGATTGCGGCTTTGGTATGCGTGTTTTTCCCGTTGATGGCAAATTTCGGGTTTCAGAAAAGCACGCTTCAGAACTCATATAACATCACAAAGTATGATTCCCATGAGGAGTTGTCGCTAAAGAGTGCCACAAATATAGCCAATTCGGCCAATGGCTACCTCTGGCCGGAGGTGGGAGTCCGTTTTTTTTTCGAAGCCGGATCCAGCTATGATCCATGGGACGCTTCGGCCGCCCGCGATTCTTCTGTTTATATACTCAACACAGACGGCTTGGAAAAGGGCATAGTGGAACCGGAATTCAACGGGGATTCGGAGATATGGAACCGGCCTGAAGAGCCGGGCAGGATTCAGCTTTCCTGGCTGGGTCCGGGATCTCATACTCTGCTTTTGTTTGTCAATCCCAACCAAGATTCAGTGCTTAAAACATATACATCCCGGATTACTTCCTCTATCTATGAAACGTCCTGGTATCACCTGCTCATCATTCTTGGAACGGGGATGCTGCTGTACCTGACCTTTAGATATAATATTCGGAGTCCAAAAACAGGGAAGGAAGTGAACGATATTGCTCCGGCGATTCAGGATGTCAAACAAGAACGGGATATTCCACCTGGATCAGAAGAAGAAAAAGTGACGGTACTCCGGAGTGAGATACTCGAATTAATACATGATCGGTATACTGACCCGTCCCTGTCAGTAACCCAGATTGCCGGAATACTGAACTGCAGTAAATCGGCCCTTTACCGTAAGTGGAACAAGCATCATGAACAGTCGATATCCCATTATGTCACCGAGCTCAGGCTGAAAAAAGCCAGGGAACTCATAATCGAAAAGGAGTATACGATCAGTGAAATTGCGTATATGTGCGGTTTTAGCTCACAGAGCTATTTTACCAAAGTCTTTAAAAAGAAAGTGGGCGTTTCACCCACTAAATATGCGTCTGACAAACAGCAATAATAGCCTGCCTACAAAAGAATAAGGATAAAAAAAGCCTTCCGGTTAGGCTCCTACCGGAAGGCTTCATTAGATCTCAAGCAAGGATTTTGCTCTTTAGGCAAGGTAGATATTTATGAGTTATGACAACTCATAAATATCTGTTACCTGCCCCTTGTATTACCTTTTTTGTCATGGGGTACGGTAACTTCAACCATCTCCTGTGTGCTATTGCCTGAGGTGTCGGTGGCTGTCATCGTAATGGTGTAAATTCGCCCTTCACCCTGACCGCTGCGTTCGGCAAGTACGTATACATCAAAGGTGCCGTCACCGTTGTCAACCACATTCCAGTCCTGGTTCGTATTACCGTCGCCACGCCCATTGGCGGACTCATTGCTGGTAACCGTTATATCCAGATCCGGATCCAGGCCTGCAAGGTCGGTTGCCGATATACCGCTAACAACCAGATGCATCTTGTGGTTTGGTGCCCACAATTCGGTAGTTTCTACTGTGAAAGAAAGCTCCGGAGGCGTGGTGTCTTCAACCGTAATGGTAACCTCGTCGCTGTCGGAAGCTGTCCCGTCACTTACGGTAAGGGTAAATGTATGCGTTCCCAAGCCCAATTCTTCCGTTGCAGTTACTGAAGTGGAAACTTCATTTCCGTTAAGTGTCCATGAATAGCTCAGCTCATCCCCATCAGCATCGGAAGAAGCGGAACCGTCAACTGTTACCGAAGTGGTTGGCCCGGTGGCTTCTAAGGTTTGGTCACTCCCCGCATCTGCAACGGGCGCAGTATTGGAAGGGATAAATGGTGGCGGCGGATCATTGGTGGTTTCCAAGCGGAATTTACCACCGGCATCTCCACCTCCGTCATATATAATAAAACTCAGCGTATGAGTTCCATCCAACTGTACCCCGTACTTCACGTTGTTAGCATCCTCCAGACCCGCGTCATCCTGATAACCAATAATTTCCCCGTCCAGGTAGATCCAGGAACAATTGTCTGCCAAAAGCTTAACTACAAAATCACCATTGCCGGATACCTCCGTTTCATATTTGGTCCAGTTATGCCCTTGTCCGTCTGGATTCATATCCAATGATTTTCTTGCATACATTGAGTTGATCCATTCTGCTTCCCCAAAGTTAGAAGGGCTGTGAATGCCGCCAAACCACTTCTCGAATGCATGTAAACCGCCATCAAGTAGCGGGCGAATATTAAAGGCATTATGTGGATTTACCCAATCCGCATCCAGCCCAATAGAGCCCTCTGGGGTACATACAGTAGTTGTCCAGTCAGAAACTGTGGGCGCATTAATATGATCCCACGTGGTTACATTT
>JBBDNC010000124.1:0-18296 GCA_040877875.1 Balneolaceae bacterium
TCCCCCTGGCCCGCAAACATAAAATTGCCAACCGCCTGCGATGGAATCATTTCCATTAATGACATAATAACTTCATCAGATGAGGAACTCTGATGACTCATTACCCGGCGGGGGTCGGCGGTATACTCAATGTAATCCTGATCGAGAAGATCCTTATAAATGCCGTTGGTAACAAAAATATCCTGAAAGCCACTGTGATCGAAATCGGCCATCAGGACTGCCCAGCTCCAGTCGGTCGCCTCCACCCCGGCCAGGCGCCCCACTTCCGAAAACGTCCCGTCCCCGTTGTTCAACTGAAGGGTGTTCCTGGTAATCTGGTGATGAAATCCATGATCCAGACTTTCCCGGTACTCCTGATAGGTTGGGTATTCCATCTTCGACTTCTGCCTTTTCTCATCGGCAGGAAGCATATCCGCCACATAAATATCCGGCCAGCCGTTATTGGTCAGGTCGGTAATATCGGCGCCCATGGAACTGGAACTGATCGTATTCATCCGGTCCTCCAGGACCTCCCGGAAGGTCCCGTCACCGTTATTCATGTAAAGATAGTCCCGTTCAAAGAAATCGTTGGCCACATACAGGTCCGGGAGGCCATCGCGGTTCAGGTCTGCAACGGTGGCGCTCAGGTCAAATCCAATCCGGCTTCCATAGATCCCGGCTTCCCGGCTTACATCCTCGAAATGATCCCCGTTATTTCTGAATAATTTGCTACCTCCTTCAGGATCGGTTAACTGCCGGGCTTCTCCGGTGATTCCTTCATAACCACCTACCGGTTTAAATGAATTATTAAGAAGATACATATCCAGGTCACCGTCCCCATCATAGTCAAAAAATACAGCATGGGTTGAGAGGCCCATCTCGTCGAGTCCGAACTCTTCAGACCTGTCCGTAAAAGTCAGGTCTCCGTTGTTAATGAATAGCTGATTATGACGAACTCCCTCTTCCGAAGAGGGCGAAGGCGGTCCAGACTTGGTAATGTAAATGTCCAAACGGCCATCTCCATTTATATCGACCATACTTGCGCCTGTGGTCCAGGTTCCCTGCGAACCCAAACCTGCCTGATCCGTGACATCTTCGAACATAAAATCTCCCTTGTTCAGATAAAGGCGGTTCGACACCCTGTTCCCGGTCAGAAACAGGTCCGGCAGGCCATTCCCGCTCACATCCCCCAGGGCCACGCCCCCTCCGTTATAAAAATTCCGGAAAATATACATATTAAACTCTTCGGATGGAGTCAGATTATTTTCAAAATCGACACGGGTTTCCGAAGCAGGCAATTGCTCAAACAACGGCTCTGACGGCTTATCAGGAGTATCCGTACATTGCATGGAAACAAGAATCAGGTTTATAAATATAACAGAAAGCAGAGTTCGGTTCATCAGAATCAAATCCTGTTAAAAATGTACGGATTCATCCGATAGATCTCTCGTTTTGCAAAACCGTCTTTCATCCTCTTCAAAATTCAGTTTCAATATAGATTATAGGCTATTTATATGACCCATCATGAGCTTTCTCAAAGACTATCCCCGGGCATTTTCGCAGGCACCGGAACTGCAAAAGGATACTCCCCGGCCTCCGATTGATCAAGAATCAACTGCTGCGGTACCTCTATATCTGTCAGCCGGTGGACCCTCCCGTCCGGCCATCGAACAAGCAGTGAATCAATTCTTTGCACATCTTCCCCCAGCCCTATATGAAACCCGGGTTCGACGCTTGACAAAAATCCGCGTTGTAAAAAGTGTTCCCGGTAGCCGTATTTGTCTCCCGCCCAAAGCTGAAGCTGGGCGCCAATCGCCTGCGTGTTCGGGGGATCTCCTTTCAGATCCACTATTAGCCAGGTTCGTTCGGGAAACATCTCCGTACTTCTGTTACGAAAGATCCATGCCTGCCCGTTGACGTTATTGATGACCAGGTCAAGATCCCCGTCGCCATCCAGATCCCCCCAGGCCGCACCGTTGGAAAACCCCACCCTTCCAAGTCCCCACTCGGCAGAGCGATCCGTAAATTGAAGGCCTCCCTCATTTCCATATACCTTATTCGGTATGGGAACCGAAGGGATTCTTTCATTCATTTCCCTAAAATTTAATCCTTCATCCGTTACCCATGCCCTCATTTGCAGTCTGTCAGATATTTCTCCAAGATAATCCAGGTTGCTGACATCCTTGTAAAGGCCATTGGTGATAAAAACATCGTTATACCCGTTATGATTCAGGTCAGCCATGAGAACCGTCCAGCTCCAATCCGTCGCTTCCATTCCGGTCAGGCGTCCGACTTCATTAAAAAACGCTTCACCCTGGTTAAGTTGAAATGAATTTCGGGTAACCTGATGGCCATAACCCCATTCCGCTTTTTCGCTGTAACGGAACCAGTCCTCGAATATCGTTACGGTTTTTTGGCGTTTCTCATTCAAGCCAAGCATATCCGTAACGAAAATATCCGGCCAGCCGTCATTCGTCAGGTCAGCCACATCCGAGCCCATGGAACTCAGGCTCATACTTCTCATTTTTTCATCGAGAACCTCTCTGAATGTTCCGTCACCATTATTCAAATAAAGGTAATCCTTTTCAAAAAAATCATTGGCCACATACAAATCCGGTAACCCGTCTCTGTTCAGATCTCCAACGGGCGCACTCAGGCTGAATCCGATTTCACTACTAAACAGTCCGCTTTCCAGGGTCACCTCCGTAAAAAATGATCCGTCATTCCGGTATAAACGATCGGCTCCCGTCCCTCCTCTTTCATCCCTGGGATTTTCCGAGAGATTAAAACCCGAAAGCGGCCGGTTTCCATTATTCAGCAGGTACAGGTCTAACCTTCCGCTGTTATTATAATCAAAAAAAACCGCCTGTATGGAATATCCCGAATCATCCAGCCCGAATTTCCCGGCACTTTCGGTAAATGTGAGATCTCCGTTGTTGATAAAAAGTTCATTACGGCGATCTCCCAGCTCTCCGGAGTTACTCACGTAAATATCCAGCCTGCCATTGCCGTTGATGTCTGCCATGGCTACGCCGGTCGACCAGGGTTTACTCCCGGCAACTCCCGCTTTCGCCGTAATATCCTCAAATTGAAAATTTCCCTTATTCAGGAAAAGCCGATTCGGTTCTATATTTCCAACCAGATAAATATCCGGCAATCCATCCCCGTTGATATCTCCTACCGCCACTCCTCCTCCGTCATAGAATTTGGCATAGGTAAAATTGTTAAAGTCCTGCCTGAATTCAATAGAGTTTGTGAAATCAACACCCGTATGAGTGGCCGGCAGAAATTCAAAGAGAGGCTTTGAAGAATTTCTGGCTGTACAGGCCAGGAGTATCGGAAGTAACGCCAGAAATAACAATATGAAATAAAGGGGTATTCTCATAAATACAACATCTGTATCCTACACAAATCATGGGTTCATCCCATACCCGTGTAGCAATGATCCCTAATAGTTACACTACGTCGTGTCAATGGCCTTTGTGAAATCCTTTATAAGTTAACTCTCTGCCAATATATCTGGATAAACGGTGTTTGGTCCCGATCATTTCAATGAATGGCAAAGAGGGCATGAACACATGGATAATTTGCAAAAATAAGAATCAAAACCCTATACGGGAAATTTAAAAACGAATAGACGCAATGAAGTGCCGAGTAAAATAAAAAAAGGAAACACCCCGCAGATTCGGAATGTTTCCTTTCAATCGTACACCAGCTTTTAGATCAGTAACCGGGGTTCTGAACGAGACTCGGATTTGCCTCAAGCTGATTCTGAGGAATAGGGAAAACGTTTCTGGAGGGGTCGGATACCGTTTCCTTAAACTGCCAGGTATCGTTAAAGCGGGTGGCCCCCTCTTTTCCCTCAAACCGGATCAGGTCCTGCCGGCGAACTACTTCGTAGAACATCTCGCGTCCGCGTTCGGCAAGAATTTTGTCCGCATCCAGCGACGTATATGGATCCACACCCGCTCGCTGCCGGATCTGGTTGAAAAGCATCAGTGCGGTTGGGTCGTTGGGATTCATTCGCCAGAGGGCTTCGGCTTTCATCATCAAGACGTCTGCATACCGGTAGATGACAAAATCGTTGTTCATATTAGCGCCGGCAAGCCCGACCTCCATCTCATATTTGTGAATCCTGGCACCCGCCTGCCGCCAGCCGTTCGGAGCCAGTTCGTTGATATATGGGGTATGGAAGATCTGATTCCCGTGAGTTTCGCCTTCAAACGATCCCGCATCTTCAATGATATTCCCCTGAAGGTCCCGAAGGAAGCCCACAAGAAACCCGTCCAGGCGTTCATCCAAAGTTCCCATGACCTTCAATCCTTCTGGATCCAGCCCGATTACCTCGCCCTGTGGGCCGGGATTGGATTCCGGATCGATATAAGAACCGTAGAATTCCGTTTGAGTCTGGTAGCCATTCCACGGCTGGGAACCAAAGTTAAAAGCAGGCTGACTCAGGATATGATTGGTCATCATGACGAGGTTAAAACCGCCAAAAAAGACTTCATCGTACGGAACGGTAAAGATATGCTCGGGAGACCCGGCATTATCCACGGTAAAATTATCCAGTTGATTCCCGATCAGGCTGAAATTCCCTGAATTGATGATCGCATCCGTATGGGTAATCACATCATTCCAGCGGGGTGTGCCGGTATAGACTTCCGCATTCAGATAGAGCTTGGCCAGTGTCATATGGACCACCCATTTGTTCACTCTTCCGACTGTAGCACTTACGTCTGTATCGACAACATCCAGAGCTCTCAAAAGCTCGGATTCCACGAAATCAAATACTTGCTGCCGGCCCTGGGCAAAATCAGAGCTTGGCTGTGTCGGGTTCTCCTCGGCTCCCTCGAAACTGTCCACTATCGGGACGTTGCCGAAGTTATCCAGGAGCATATAGTAGTAAAAGGCTCGCAGAGCTTCCAGTTCGGCGATAAACGCTGCCGCATCTGCTTCACTCACATCTCCCGATTCAACGACCGTTTCGAACTGAAAGATCAACCGGTTGGCGTTATTCACCCCTGAAAACATGGAGTTCCAGGCGTTGTTGATCGCATCTTCCGAAGGCCGGAAAGTATGCCGCTGGTGACGCAACCAGATGCCGCCGTCTTCCCAGTCAGGCCCTTTTTGTGTAATGACAATCTCGTCGGAAGCCGTTTCATTAATCGAGGTGATACTGTTGTGGTTTCCGTACGTACCGAGGGAGCCGTATGCATCCCCCAGAGCGGAGATGAATTCCTCATCCGTCTGGAAGAAATTGTCAGCCGTCACCTGGTTGTGGACTTGTTCTGTCAAATCTGTACAGGAACTGACCAGTACCACCGGTATCAGGACAACCCATGCACATATGCGCTTAAAATGTAACTGCATTATTAATTTATTCATGATTATTCAGTTTAAAAATTTGGTTTAGAAATCGAGATTTACTCCGAATGTGATAGAACGTGCCGTATACCACTGAGCGCGACGCTCTATACCTGGCGCCAGCGGATTATCCCCTTCAGAGTCAACCCATCTGACTTCCGGATCTATTCCGTCATATCCCGTCAGAGTAAAAAGATTCCTTCCGGAAACCGACAACCGAAGCCGGTTAATCATGTTGCTTGCAATGGGAACCGTATATCCGATGGATAAATTTTCAAACCGCACGAACGTAGCGTCTTCCACATGAAAACTCGAATAAACCGGAGGTGACTCCAGGTTTGGCAGATCCTTCGCAGATCCTACCACGTTATACGTGGTGATATTCGACGGATTCTCATAGAAGAGTCGTGCACTGTTAATCAGATCGTGTCCGAACACTCCGCGGAAAAAGACGCTGAAATCCCAGTTCCTGTGCCGCAGCGAATTGGTCCACCCGAGTTCAAAGTCGGGAATACCGTTTCCGATGATCGCCTCATCTTCCCTGGCGATTTCATCACTCGTCACCCGTTCGCCGGCTGCATTGAAGAATTTCCAGATCCCGTCGTCATCAATGCCTGCAAACCGGGGACCCCAAAGCTGACCGAGGGGTTCACCCTGGGCAAGCCGAACCTGCTGGGTGTTGTTCTGTCCGGGTGATCCTACGTTAGCGATGTAACGTGGTACATCCGATTCAAACTGTGCAAGCTTTACATCAAAAGTGGTAAACGTGAATCCGGTGTTCCAGGTAGTATTCTGATTTCGGACCACATCGTATCTCAGGGTGGCCTCTACACCTTTGTTTTCAATTTCACCTACATTTACCCATGAAGTCGGGAACAAGTTAGGCGGTACCGGAACTTCGATTTCAAAGATGAGGTCGTCCGTATTCTTCTGATAGTATTCCAGAGAACCTACCAAACGATCATCCAAGGCACCGAATTCAAGGCCGAAGTTGAACTCGCTCGACTCCTCCCACTTCAGGTCGGGGTTGTCATTACTGACCGGGCCGAAGCGCTGTACAAACTCGCCTCCGACAAAAAAGTTACCGGTTGGCCCGAAACGCAAGCGGGAAATCCCGTCAAACGGTGCATCCAGACCGGTAATCCCATAACTTCCACGAAGCCGCAACCGGTCAAAAACTGGCAGGTCGATGACGTTAGTCAACTCTACCCCTGCTCCGGCCGACCAAAATGTCCCCCAGCGGTTATTCACACCAAACCGTGAAGATCCTTCACGGCGAAGGCTGGTATTCAGGAAATAGGTAAAGTCCCAATCCAGACTCAGTCTCCCGAATCCTGCAATAAGACGGTTCGAATTTTTAAAACTGGATATATCTCCCAGTCCCTTGTCAAAATCCTGTACAAATCCAAGGTTGTTAGCCCCGACTGCATCCGAGATAAAATCTCCGCCTCCCACCGTCGTTCCTCCGCTTACAAAATCCTGAAAGGAGTAACCGGCCAGAAGCTCAACGTTCATCCTTTCGCTCAGGCTTCCGATATAATTCGCAGTCAAATCAAACTGTTCCTGTTCATTATCCCGTGCCCTACGTTCTGCTCGCCCTCTACCCAGCGATGCTTCAGTAGCCCCGCCGGTAAACTTGTTGGTGCGAGCCCAAAAACGGTTATCCGCCAAAGAAAATGTCTCTGTGGAATAGAAGGCGCTAACGCTTAATCCGGGGAGCAGATCGTCAAATGAGTAATCTGCCCGAAGTGCCGCATTCAATCGTCTGGATTCACGTGTATGTTCGGCCGTTTCAACGATCGATACCGGGTTGAAAAGCCTGAAGGCACTGATTTCGGTATATCCACCCGTAGTCTCAAAGCCGGAATCTCTGACCGGTGCCGTGGGATTGAAGGTGGCCGCATATTCAAACGCCTCATCAAAACCCCTGTCTTCATCCCGATTGGTCGCACTCAAATCGAAAGTCAGGGCAAGTTTTCCGTCCAGCGCCCGGTGATTCAGATTAATGCGTCCGCCGATCTGGTCAAACCCGCTGTTCAGAAGGAGGCCCTGGTTATCCCTGAAATTTCCGGAGATACGATAAGTCGTCGTCTCGCTTCCTCCCGAAACAGAGAGGTTATGAATCTGTGTATAGCTATCCTGGGTAATGGCATCAAACCAGTCCGTACTTGAACCCAGATCATTGATTTGAAACCCCGTATCCTGGCTGAGTTGCCTGAATTCATCTGCACTCAGCACATCTACTTTATTTTCGACACCCAGTGTAGATACGGAGCCGTTATAACTGACGGAAGTAGCACCCCGTTGACCTGTTTTAGTCGTGATGGCAATCACTCCCGCTCCACCGCGGGTTCCGTATATCGCAGCTGCAGAAGCATCCTTCAGGACATCAATCGTTTCTATATCATTCGGATCAATATTATCCAAACTTGCCCCTACAATCCCGTCAACAACAATGAGGGGTTCCTGGCTGCCGCCGAAGCTTGAGATTCCACGCAGCCGGAGAGTCGGGCTTTCATTCGGATTGGCTCCCGGTTTGGTAATCATCAATCCCGGTACCTTCCCCTGAATCAATTCGGCAGCATTGTTCACATTTCCGGTCACAAATTCATCCGCACTAACACTGGATATCGAACCGGTCACCTGCCGCCTTTCCTGCGTTCCGTAACCTACAACTACCACATCGTCCAGCAACTGTACCTGTGGCTGCAGGGAGACGTTAACTTCAGACCGCCCGTCAATCTCAACCATTTGTGTGTTATACCCGATAAATGAGAAGACCAGGGTATTCAGATCCTCAGGTACTTCAATTTCAAAACGTCCATCCATATCCGTATTGGTTCCGATCGTAGAACCGGTCAATTCTTCGGATCCCTGAACCACCACGTTTACACCGGGAAGTGAGGAACCGTCATTGGCATCGGTCACCTGTCCCTGTACGGTTTGCTGAAAATAATCCGCTACAAGCATGGAAGGGTCAGATGCCGCATTGCTTGCCAGGATAATTTCCCGGGTCCTGGTAATCACCGGCTCATACCCGGTATTTTCCAGTGCCAGCATGAGGGCATCTCCTACCGATATCTTCTCAAAATCAAGAGATACTCTATGATCCAATGATTCCAGTTCATTGTTATAGGCAATTCCCAGATTCGCAAGCTCAGCGATTTTTTCCAGTACATCCCTGACAGTTGCCTGTTCAGCCCGGATGGAAATATTCTGTTTCAATTCTACAATCCTTTCACCATTGGTTCGTACCAGGTAAAAGGAAGGGTTTTCAGTCAGGTTGCTGGCCATGGACGTGTAAACTTGCGCATTCGCTTGAGCAAGGAAACTGTTTCCAGGGCTGCCACCCAACATGCAAATAACCAGAAACGTCACGGCTATTGACAAATGTTTTGTAATTGATCGTACCATAGTTCCTCCTTCAGGAGTTGTAGGTTTATGTGTTTAGACGTATTTATTAGTTGTATAGCATCACTTTTGTATCAAGAGCACTATTCCCTTTTATAAAGGTTATTCTCTGCCAGTCTTCCTCGAAATAGCTAATTCCCAGGGAAGCCGACAGTACATTCAGTACATTATTCATAGAACGGCTTTTAAATTCTGCCGTCAGGCGCAATTTTTTTAGTTCCGGCGAACCGAATTCAATCTCAACATTGTATCTGCGTTCCAGTTGCCGTGCAACTTCAGTTAAAGGCGTATCCTTGAATTTCAAAACGCCTTCTGTCCAGCTCAAAAACAAATCCATATCCTCAATCTCCTCGGTTGACAGCCTCTGGTCAGCCAACGAATACAAACCCAATTGGCGGGTTGTCAGGGTTAGTTTATTCGATTCATCATGAACCGGAGCAAGTGTTACTGTACCTTCTTTCACAGCCACTTGAAGAGTTTTATCTTCAGGATAAGACCGTACAGAAAAAGAGGTTCCCAATACCCGGATAACCGCTCCACGGGAATGAATCAAAAAAGGGCGGTCGGGATCGGCGGCTACTTCAAAGTAGGCTTCTCCTTCATGTAAAAATACTTCACGCTTATCCCTGTCAAAAGTCTCCGGCAATTCAACCCGTGTGTCAGCATTAAAGCTGATATTCGTACCGTCAGATAAAACCATGTTCGCCCGCTGGCCTTTATCCAGATTCACCTGGCGAAAAATCTTTTCACCTTCCCCCTGGTTTACCGTCTGATAATTATTTAAAGTTAAAACCCCCGCCAATGCAGCAATCAGAAAAACAGCGGCTATACTGAATGCTTTAAGGAAACCCGATCGCCGGTTATATGTGGAATCTTCAGAAAGAGTTTTTCTTTTTCCCCGGGCATTTGAAAATTTTTGCTCATATCCTCTTTTCTGCTTTTTTCTTACTCTTTGTTCTTCCTCATCCTCCAGGATACGATATCGAAGTGCTTCCCAGTCTTTTTGTACATCAAACTTCTCATCGGAGGAATTTCCATAAATAGCCAAGACAAGATCCACTTCTTCCATCAACCGTTCATTTTCAGGCAGTGTATTCAACCACTTTTCATTTGATAAATATTGAAGCAGATCCCTGCGATTCACTTTTTTTACACCTGTTTTCTGAATATGAAAATGAATATCCATTCCCCCCGGTTGTCAGCCGGTAGTAAAGAATTAGCCCCCAACAGACCCCCAATCAATTACATCATGCGTTTTAGGAGACCTTAAGACCTATTACCACTCTTATGACAGGTATAAAGCAGCTACCCCCCAGTTGCAGGATAAAATTTTAATCCCGTCGGATGATTTGATCTTCCTCGAAATTTTCTCTCAAATATTTTAACGCTCTTCCCATATGATTTTCAACTGTTTTACGAGCGATGTTCAGTATGATGGCAATTTCCTTATAACTCAGGCCATGTTTTTTGTGAAGCTCAAAGACCATTTTTTGCTGGGAGGGCATCTCTTCGATCAGATTCCAGATTCGATTCACACGTCTGGTAATTTCATCCAGAGAAGGTGAATTGGAAGCGTAATAGTAACCGTTGTCTCTCGCGAAATATCCTTCACTCTGAAGTAACTCTGATAATCTGTGACGGGATTCTTCCTGGTCGATTAAATTCAAAGCCTGATTTTTTACTGCCCTGTAAAGATAAGCGGAAATCGAATATTCAATATTCAGGTTGTATCGATTCTTCCAAATTTTAAAAAAAACTTCCTGAACCGTATCCCTGGCAAAGTCATCGGATTGGGTAAGCTTCAGGGCAAATCTGCATAAAGGATGATAATATTCGAAAAAAAGTGTTTCGAATGCTTGTTCCTCCCCCATTTTAATCTCGGCAATGAGATTAAATTCTGCAGATTCCGATTCCTTTTTGTTCATTTAGATCCGCTTTCAAAATCCGGCGGACTGAATTTATCTTCAGTCCGAAAGCTTGAATTGATGATTCGTTGTTTAATCAACTTAAACCTTGTAAAACATTATTATATAGTGCTATTATAGAAAAGCGCTTGCACAAATAAAAGTCTCAACCTTTTTAATTTTGGTTCGTTAAAAGACCGCATAAAAATGCCAAAGAGTTTATTCATGAACCTGATGAAGAATTTTGGAGCCAGGCCTTATTCTGAAATTGATTGCAACTTTATGGATTTCGGGGTTTGAAAAAAAGCGGAGATGCACCGCTTCGAACCACAACAATCACACGATCCTGCCTCCTTCCGATCTCCCGGATCGCGCGCACTTCCCCCGGGATGTAGAACCCGCTGGTTTGCAATGCCAAAGCCAGTGGGATTCCCGTAGGGTTTCCATTTAATAAATGCACTCCATATCCGGCGTCCTGGCGCCCCCCGAAACTCGGTTTGACATCATACAGGTTCCCTCCCATCAGGATCTCCTCAACCTTGTTTCCTTCTGTTTTAGAGGTATGGATAGCCATTATCGGTGAATGCTGGACTTCAGGAGAAAGTTCTGTTTTTTGAAACGTCCCATCCCCTCTGTTCATAAAGAGGACAGATCCCAATTCCGTGATTTCTTTAACTATCGATGATTCAAGATTCTCACTGTCGAAAAGCTCTTCTATCGTCCGGCCGGCAAAATCCCGGTAACTATTGATCCGGCCGGTCAGAAAGCGGTGCCGGGTCAAGAGTTCGTCAAGTTGTTCAAACGGATAATAACTCCCGTTCCATTTCTTGGCAATCAAAGGCGCCGACTGCCCGTCTCCGTCAAAATCATTCACATAGAGACGAACCGGGGATTCCCCTGAAGCCTGCAATCTTGAATTTCTTCCGAAATTGCCAGCAATGATATCCGGCTGTCCGTTTCCATCCAGATCTGTAACATGAATATTTTGCCATAGCCCCCCATCATCCGACAATCCGTATTCTTCGGTTCTTTTTACCAGGGAACTGCCGTCATTCTCAAACAGTTGAACCGGCATCCACTCACCGGCTACAACCAGATCCGGAAATGTATCATGGCCGATATTCGCCCATTGGGCATCGGTAACCATTCCTACATTCATCAAATTTGGAGCCACTTTTTCAGTTACATCACTGAAATACCCGGATCCGTCATTCGAAAGAAGAAAACTCCTCGGTGAATCCCCGTACCGATACGGTATCGAACGCCCTCCAACAAACAAATCAACAGATCCGCTGTGATCGAAATCCGCTGCGCGGACTACCGAGCCGTTGACAAATATTTCAGGCAGGCGTCCGCTCGATTTTTCAAACTCACCGTTACCCT
This sequence comes from Balneolaceae bacterium, assembly GCA_040877875.1. GTDB lineage: Bacteria > Bacteroidota > Rhodothermia > Balneolales > Balneolaceae > JBBDNC01. Next base: position 12,042 of record JBBDNC010000124.1, read on the forward strand.
CATTGATATAGAGCCGGTCCCTCAATCCCTCATCGATACCGGTCAGCTCTCCTCCGCCGCTTACAATATACAAATCGAGGTGCCCGTTGCCGGTCGCATCAAGGAATGTTGCATCGACATCTTCAGCTGCTCGATCCGACTCAAATACTTCGTCGTTTGACGGAAGGGTTTGAAAACTTCCATCCGGCTGTTGCAAAAACAGCTTTCCGGCTTGCCATTTTGCCCCTCCGATATAGAAATCATCCAGTTCGTCTCCATTCACATCACCGACTGCCAGAGCGGGTCCCTGGGTAGAAAGTTTGTAGGGCATCAGAGGCTCCCGGGAAAAGTCATTGAACTCATTCTCCCGATGGGAATATTCAAGCCGTATCTCTTCAGTTATATTTATGAACTGTGAATTCTCCCAGTTTCTGTGCAGCCGTGAATAATCAAAACTCCCGGACGCTTCTTCCTGATAGACCTGCAGAAGCCGGTTCGATTTTATATTATCAAGAGTCTGGTAGCTCCGGTCTGGCCAGATAACAAGTAGAGAATCCGCCTGCCGAATGTCTCCCAACCCAATGTGTATGACAGGATCCACAGAGGATTGGAAGCCCCGTGTAAGCATTTGTTCCTGATAGAAGATCTTTTCATCCTGGTACAGGATCACCTTCGAGCCGATCCCGAACGTATTCATCCCGCTGCCGTTCAATTTAACCTTCAGATAATTTGCAGTACTGTCAGCCGGGGTATTGTTTCGATAGATAAAAGCTTTTTCATTAATATTATTTACCACGAGATCGAGCCGGCCATCATTATCCAGATCTGCATAAGCTGCACCGTTTGAAATCGCCGCCTGGTCCAGTCCCCATTCTTCTGCCCGGTTGGAAAAGCTCAAATACCCGTTATTCTGAAAAGCATAATTGGGGATTCTCAATTCAGGCATATATTTAATCAGCTCCATCTCCTCGTCCGAAAGTTCCCCCTCTTCCGTCTGGCGGATCACACTCTGATTCTGGCTATCCTCATTTTCTTCCTTCACCCGGTTATGAATCCTGACGAAGTCCAGATCATTCGGCCGCCGTCCCATCCCGTTTGTAACAAAGAGGTCTTTCAGACCGTCATTATCCATATCCATGAACAAAGATGCCCAACTCCAATCTGTTGTAGCTACTCCCGAGGCAAATGCGATCTCGCTGAAAAGCGGAGTCCCGTCCGGTGCATTACCCCGGTTTAACTGGAGAGTATTCCTGGCATTCTTTGCTCCAAAGCCCATCTCCTGTTTGGTCTGTGAGATAACATAAAGATCCGGCCCGCCCGACCTCATGAAAAGATCCCGGTCTCCCGGCATCATATCCAGCGATACAATATCCACATAGCCGTCATTCGTAAAATCGGCAATATCATTGCCCATTGAGGCACTGCTCGTATGACCGATGGATGAATACAGTGCTTCTGTAAAAGTACCATCCCCGTTATTAAGATACAGGTAGTCGTCCTCATGGAAATCATTGCCGACATAAATATCCGGCCGGCCGTTCTTGTTGATATCGCTGACCGCAACACCCAGTCCATATCCCAGGGCACTGCTCTGAATGCCCGCCTCTTCAGTTACGTCTGTAAACGTGTCCCCGTCATTCCGAAACAAGCGATCCCCCGCTTTCGGATCGTCAACAGCCCGTAAAACCTCCGCTCTGCCATACGTACGATCACTATGAAAAGAGTGATTCAGCAAAAAAAGATCCAGGCGTCCGTTGTTGTTGTAATCAAAAAAGACGGCCTGGGTCGAATAGCCGGTAAAATCCAGGCCATATTCAGCAGCCATTTCCGCAAATGTACCGTCGCCGTTATTGATGAATAGCTGATTGGCCCCCGATTTATTTAAATAGTTTACACGGCTGACATAGATATCGAGATATCCGTCTCCATTTACATCCCCCATCGCCACCCCGGTTGACCACGAACCCGGAGTTCCGGCAATTCCTGCAGATTCGGTGATGTCTTCAAACTCAAAATTTCCCTGATTTAGATAAAGACCGTTTTCAGTCTCATTTCCCACCAGAAAAATGTCCGAAAGTCCGTCGTTATTTATATCCCCTACAGCCACCCCGCCACCGTCATAGAAATAAAGGTAATTCAGAATATTGAATTCAGGGGTATCCTCAATCCGGTTTTCGAAGTGAATACCGGTATGGGCGGGAGGGAGAAGTGTAAATCTTTTTTCCTCTACCGGCGAACAGGAAATGGCCAGAAGGAAAAATAAAACAAGGATTGGCAAAGCTATGGATCGGTACATATCGTTGGGTCAGGAAATGTGAAATGCATAATAGCCTTCGGTCTTCAACTGCCGATTGTCAGCTTACGGGAAATACCGTCCGGCCGGAGCCATTAAGTTTACAAATTAGCGACAAAACAACACACCGTAAGGGCCGGAATATCAGCAGCACAAACAACTGTTTGCTTTGAATGGGGTTTTCAGGCCGGCCAAAAGCCGTGAATTCGGTTTTTATGAGCCGTCGATCGGATGTCTTGTTTAACTATTATATAACACGAAGGATTCCCCTCATCGTAATGTGATGCCCCGGGAAGGTGCAGACAAATTGGTAGTCACCGGGAGTATCCGGGACCTGGAAATAAATGGTTTCGGATTCGTTAGGTTCGAGTAAAGATGTATGAAAAAGCACTTCTTCCATCTGCGGAACATATCCAAGGGCATCTCCCTCCAGACCCAGTTGCATTGCCTGGCTTCCGACCGGGTCGGCAGCACCCGGTTCTACAATGACTACATTATGCAGCATGTCATCTTCATTTGAAAAAGTAAGGGCTATTTTACTGCCGGCTTCCACGGTCATTTCTTCCCGGTCAAATCTCAAACCGGGCTGTGTCCCGAGCTGGAGGGTCTGATCGGGACCTTGCGACCAGTCTGCCGGCATATCAGTCACTCTTTTTGAAGTTTCGGAGGCTTCGTCGCTCCCCGAACCCGAGGATCCATCCGTATCTCCACCTGTAACCATTGCAGAACGATTTCCATCCGGAAGGTTATTCAGGGTATAATACCCGACCGGATGCAGCAATGTGTTCCCTTCGTTTGACTCAACTCCGGACCTTACTTCATTGATATATCCTTCACGCAATCCATCGACATACAATCTGACAGACTGTCGATCTTCGGACACATCCACCCTTGTGATGGTTTTGTCCTGGCGGTTAATGACCGGACTTCCATATTTTCGATGATATATGTAGATAAAATCGGTTACCTGATAATTGTTGATATTTGCCGCGGATTCAAAATCAACCGGTTTAGTAAAGGTAAGGGTAAATCCGTTCGACTCGGCCTGGATCATTTTCATTTCAAACGGTATTTGTCCGTTCCACCTCATTCGATCAATTCCAAAAGGTGCCTGACCGGTTGACGACCAGCCGCGGTTGGTCATTCCCGTATAGAGGGTTTGATTGTCAGGGCCCCAGGCCAGTTTAATGACACCGGATGAGAATCCTTCACGAAATCCAAAGGACACTCCCTGGTATTCTCCCTTTACTTTTTCCTGGTAAACCCGCAGGATTTTCGAGTGACCCTGATCCCCGACCAACAACTGTCCGGCGAAGGGGCCCACCTGGTTATCATTTTCAATGACAACAAAATCAGAGGTGGATATTCCCTGAATGGTGTGGGGGAACCAGACAGCCGGTGGCTTCAACTCGGGAATTTGTTCCTTATATTCAAACAACGGACGTTCGCTGGAATCGTCTAACCTATTTACTTCTTCAAATGTGAGGTCCAGTGGCGAACCTTCAAGATGAGTCCATTTAAGCCCCTCCGGGTTTCCTGCAAAATCCCCCCGTTCAAGGTGGGTCATCCATCCCGAACCGATCCAGTCGCCCTGGTTTTCGGTATAAAAAATATCCCCTTCCGCATTAAAGCCGAAGCCGATCGGTGAACGCAACCCGGTAGCATAAGGGGTTATTTCTCCATCTTCACTGATTTGAAGCATCCATCCGCGCCATTTTGTAAGGCTGGCACCCTGACCGATCCAGGAAAGGTTAAGCGTCACAAGCATCTCGCCATTCGGAAGGAATTCCGGTCCGTAGGAATATTCATGATAGTTTCCCGTCAGAGGCCATCGATAGATAGTTTTAAACCAGTCGGCTTTGCCATCGTTGTTCCGGTCTTCGATTTTAGTCAGGTCTCCCCGCTGGGTAATATACCATGCATGGTTGCGATAGTTGATCCCCAATGGTTCATGGAACCCCTGTGCAAACCGGTTAAACGAGGGGTCATTACTGCCGGGATTACTGATTCGCCATACCTCCCCGCGTCGGGTCGGGACCATCAGGTCTCCGTTTTCGTCAAAAGCCAGTCCGCCGGCCTCCAGTATAATGCCTTCAGGAACAGGCATCGGGTCGATCGAATAGTAATCCGATTCTGACGGGGATGACGACTGGGCATGGACATTCCATACACCGGAACAGAAAATGATGACTCCGGTCATAAAATAGAAACAGGAACTTTTTAAATTCTTCATATACGTTTATTTCAGTTAACAGTCATTCGCCTGCCGGCGGATATCAGTGTGTCATCCACCGGCTGGAAGATCTCAGTGTTTCAGTGAGTATCATTCGCCGGGTGACAACTTTTACAATTTATGGGTTACCATATAATCTGGTAGTGTACTTCCGATTGATGGGTTCCCTGAAGGATCGGTATTCCGAGTACCTGGCGTCCATCTTCTTCATAGATGGATGCCTCTTGCCCGCCGGCCTCGGTGACCCGTACATAGTATTTCCCATTCACCCGGTACAGTCCATTAGAAAGAAGTTCAATCAGTTCCCCCCGGGCAAGGGTGCTAACAAGATCACTCCTGCTTTGGGGAGTCTGATAACGAAGGATCCGGTTCAGGAAACCCGAACTTTCAGCCGGATAGATCTCATCTTCAAGGGTTAATCCATCAATTTCAGATTTAAAAACCGGGCGTCCCGAATCATTGAGCCTATACTCCTGGCCGGTCAACCGGTCGGGAACATTCTGATAGGATCTCAGTTCATTCCCCTGCAGTCTTGCAACCGGAATTTCCGCTGCTTCTTCAACAGCCGCATTCATGGGGACCAGCAATTGTTCGTGTCCGCGGCCCCGCCACATTTGAGTCACATCGGCAAACGGGTCTTTCCAAAATTTCAGCAGGGATGCATGATACAAATCATAACTGTAATGCACCCCTTCCGGGTGACCCACGGATAGAGTATGCGTTCTTTTTTCATCGCCATGGTTTGTGAACCCGCCAATTAATTCAGGCATGCCGGTTTCAGGCTGAACCGTTAACGGGGGTCTTGTGAAATCCCCGCCGACTCCTGGAGCTGAAGAAGCGAGAGTTCGTCGCTCCATATTCGGGCCCTCATAATACAAGATGAGTTGAGTATTCCAGGTTCTTTGAAAATAACTCATTTCGAGCGGGTACGTCCCCTCTTCCAGATGAATGATATTTCCGAGAAGATGAGAGTCGATCGAGCCATCGTTTGCAATCACCCGTTCACCGTCAATATATAAGTTCCCTCCATTGCTGATTTGGGTTTGAAACAGATAATCACCGCTGACGGGCACATGAAGGTCTCCCGAAAACCAAATAGCATATCGTTCATCTTTCGGGCTCAGATCAGAAACATTCAGCGAATCGGTTACACCTTCTGCCAAAACCGTTGTCAGGGTATCGAAATCCGGCAGGCGTTCGCCGGAATAATCATAAACGGTATAGTCAAACGCCCCTGTCGTCAATGAATCCGTACGATTGTAGGTTTTGTAACGAAAATTACGAAATGCCACTGGTCCGTGATCCCCCTGGATTCTAATCGGGGCCGATTCGGTTTCGTCTTCGGAAACAGCTCCCCGGGTGGGACCCGACAGTTCAACATTCTCATGAATAAGTTTGCCATTCAGGTAAACTGCCTCAAATAGGGCATTTCTGGTTTTTCTACCCTCTTCATCAAACCGGGGAGCTCTGAAAAGGACCCGGAATTCCTGCCACAGGCCTGGAGCCAGAGTTGCATTCACAGCAGGCGCATAGCCTTCATAGCCCTGTTCACCCTCCGGCTGGCCTTCATCCCAGCGCTCATAAATCCCGCCGAGGTCTCCATAAGTGGGATTCTCAACCTGCCAGCTATCCAAAATCTGCAATTCATATCTGTCTTGAAAATAGATCCCCGAATTGGAAGCTTTCGGAACCAAAAATTCTACTTGTAGTTCGATATCGCCATGTTCAAATGCCGTAACAAGATCTTCCG
>JBBDNC010000125.1:0-7886 GCA_040877875.1 Balneolaceae bacterium
CATTACCACGAAGGTGTAATCCGGCTTTTTGAAGGTGAAGAGTCTGTCGGTGAACGCTCTCCGGATGCATGGATGGCATTATCGGCATGGGGCTGGGGGGCAAGCCGGGTAATGGATTATTTTGAAACCGATCAACAGGTCAATGAGACCAGAGTAGCCCTTTTGGGTCATTCGAGAGGTGGCAAGGCAGCCCTGTGGGCAGGTGCTGAAGATGAACGGTTTTCAATCGTCATCTCCAACAATTCCGGCAGCGGGGGAGCGGCCCTGAGCAGGCGAAAATTCGGTGAAACTGTCGCAGCAGTGAATCGGTTTACCCACTGGTTTGCAGGTAATTTCGACTCCTTTGAAAACCGTGAAGAAGACCTTCCTTTTGACCAGCATATGCTCCTTGGATTCATTGCACCACGAGCTGTCTACGTAGCCAGTGCCGGAAGGGATCTCTGGGCAGATCCTCGGGGAGAATTCCTCTCCCTTGCCCACGCCTCCCGGATTTATGCCTTGTGGAACCATGATATGATCCGGGAAGAGGAGATGCCTCCTCTTGATCAACCGCTCTTCTCAGGCCCCATGGGGTATCATATACGAAGCGGCGGACATAACCTGACTCCGTCTGACTGGAACCACTTTATGGATTTTGCCGACCGGGTCTATTCCGGCCGATAAAAATTTGAAGTGTATTATGCATAACCGGAGGTGAGGATATCGGTTGCAGCAGTCTTCCATTAAACACCTTCCGCTGCTTATTCAAACCGGCCCTCAACCGGATGGACACCCTTCAAAATTCAGGTAATTGTTTGAATCCCGGACATTGGATTGCCGATGTTTCCGGTATATATCTATATAAATAAATGAATTTTCTAACCGCGTCAGGATATTTCATCCCCAGTAGATCTATAACCTGAGTATATAGTTTTGTATATTAGCAGATTGCCCGATAAACTACAGAACCAATATTCAATGAGCAGACAGTCAACCACTGAAACTTCTACGACATCTTCCTCCCGAAATGGCACCCCTGCTGCAGACCGTCCGATCGTTGTAAAAGGTGCCCGGGTTCATAATCTCAAAAATATCGATGTAGAGATTCCCCGCAATAAGCTTACCGTTATCACCGGAGTGTCCGGATCGGGCAAGTCGAGCCTTGCTTTCGACACGATTTATGCCGAGGGACAAAGACGGTATGTTGAAAGCCTTTCAAGTTATGCCCGGCAGTTTCTCGAACGAATGGACAAGCCGGATGTGGATTTCATCCAGGGAATTTCGCCGGCCATGGCTATTCAGCAAAAAACGACGACTTCCAATCCCCGCTCCACAGTCGGCACCTCTACCGAAATTTATGACTATGTGCGACTTCTCTTTGCACGGATTGGAAAAACGATCTCCCCCAAATCCGGAAAACCGGTGCAAAAGGATACAACCGAAAGTGTGATCAGGGAATTGTTTTCCGAATTTGAAGAAGGGACAAAATTCTACGTTTTATTTCCAATTCTCACCCATGAAAAAAGTTCTATTGAGGATGAACTGACGGTTCTCAAGGAAAAAGGATTTACCCGGATCCTGAACCTGAAAGATGAAACGGTTCGGGATTTGACTCGTGAGGAGATAGACCCGAAGCAGATAACACCAAAATCCTGGCGGGTACTGGTTGACAGACTGGTCATAAAACAGGATGACGACACCCGAAGCCGGATTGCGGGCTCTCTGGAAACCGCATTTCGTGAAGGGAACGGCCGTTGTTCCATAAAACTTCGCAATGGAAAGGAGTTAACGTTCAGCGAACGTTTTGAACGGGACGGAATGGAGTTCCTGGAACCATTTCCCCAAATGTTTTCATTTAACAATCCCTTCGGAGCCTGTAATACCTGTGAAGGATTTGGAAAAGTTTCCGGTATCGATGAAGACCTCGTCATCCCGTATCCTGAAAAAACGATCAGGGACGGAGCCATTGCCCCGTTTACGACTCCCAAGTTCAGCAAGTATCTCAAGGACCTGATTAAGGTGGCTGCCCGGTATAGCCTGCCGATTGACGAACCGTATCAGAATTTATCGAAAGAGATGAAGAATGTGATCTGGAACGGTAAGGATGAATATATCGGAGTTCATAAATTTTTTGAATTCGTAAGAAGCCAGTTTTATAAAGTCCATATGCGAGTCTTCTATTCCCGCTACCGGGGTTACAGCCGGTGCCCCGACTGCGAGGGATTTCGAGTACGGAAAGATGCCTTGTATGTTAAAATCAATGACCTGCATATCGGTGAAGTAACTGAAATGACGATCGGCCACGCCCGGGAGTTCTTTGAAGAATTGAGCCTGTCGGAATTTGAAAGGGAAGTAGCCGAACAAATCCTCTACGAAATTCGAAAACGTCTCAAGTATCTCGACGAGGTTGGGCTGGAATATTTAACACTCGACAGGCTTACCAACACCCTCAGCGGGGGTGAATCCCAACGGATCAGCCTGGCCAACTCCCTTGGAAGCTCTCTGATCGGTAGTCTTTATGTTTTGGATGAACCTACCATCGGGCTTCATCCGCGCGATAATAATCGGCTGATCTCGATCCTGGAATCGCTCCGGGACATCGGCAATACGGTCCTTGTTGTGGAACACGATCCCGAAATGATCCAGGCTGCAGATCACATTATCGACATCGGCCCCTTTGCGGGCTATCATGGAGGAGAAGTCGTATTTACAGGCACCTGTTCAAAGCTTCTTGAATCCAAAACGCTCACAGGTAAATACCTCAGCGGACGGAAAAAAATCGATGTCCCCGCAAAAAGAAGATCCGGTTCCGGAAAATCCATCCGGCTTGAAGGAGCACTGGAACACAACCTCAAAAGCCTGGATGTTGATTTCCCCCTTAACCAACTGACCTGTGTAACCGGTGTCAGTGGTTCCGGAAAATCGACTCTTGTCCACGACACCCTCTACGCAGCCATTCAAAAACAATTCGGCACATATAAAGATAAAGTCGGAAAACACCGAAGCATTTCAGGACTCAGCCACATAGAGGCTGTAGAAATGGTGGACCAAAGCCCGATTGGCCGATCCACAAGATCTAACCCTGCAACTTATACAAAAGCGTTTGATGGAATCCGGGATCTTTTTTCAAAAACGCGCCAATCCAAAATCATGGGTTACACCCCGGGACATTTTTCCTTCAACGTGCCCGGCGGACGATGTGAAACCTGCCAGGGGGAAGGTGTGCAAAAAATAGAAATGCAATTTATGGCGGATATAGAACTAACCTGCGAAACGTGTGACGGTACACGTTTCCGGAAAGATATTCTGAATGTGAAATACCGTGGAAAGAATATTCATGATGTTCTGGAAATGTCGGTCTCCGATGCCCTCGAATTTTTTGTAGATGAGAATACGATTACTTCCAAACTTCAACCTCTCGATGACGTGGGACTCGGTTACCTGAAGCTCGGACAAAGTGCAACCACCCTTTCCGGCGGGGAAGCCCAACGTGTGAAACTTGCCAAATTTCTATCCAAATCCAATGCAGGCCATACCCTCTACTTTTTCGACGAACCGACAACTGGCCTTCATTTTGAAGATATTGCCAGATTGCTCTCCTCGTTCAATGAACTCGTCAACATCGGCCATTCGGTGATCATCATTGAACATAACCTTGACGTCATCAAATGTGCAGACTGGATTATCGATATCGGCCCCGAGGGAGGATTCGGAGGGGGGCAAATCGTTGCCACAGGGACTCCCGAGCAAATCACTGAAGTCAGTGAAAGCCATACCGGACGTTTCTTAAAAGAACTTCTCTGACCTGATTGATTCACCAAGCCCCGAGTGAAGTGATTTCCACAAGGTGCTCATCTTTTGAACACAGAGCGTTTGCGGAGTGATATTCAATTGTGTCCCTGGCGGAACAAAATCGAAACTGTAAAAGCCAGATAGATTCTTGGCTAAAACAATTGAGCAACACTCCTCGAAATTTTTTCGCATAGCTCACGCAACTCCTGGGTAATCGCCTCCCTTGTATGTGAATCGATATCCAGTTCCCCGACAAATTCACCGTCTTTCATGATGGGAATAACGATTTCCGATTGAACATCCACACTGCATGCAAGATAATTTTCAGCTTCATTTACATCCTGAACAACAAATGTTTCCAGTGTTTCGGCCGCTTGGCCACAGATTCCTGTTCCAAACGGGATCTTCGTATGGTCGGTAGTCTCCCCGACAAAAGGGCCTAATTCAAGCATCTTGTCTTCCTCTTCCGATACCAGGTAAAAACCGGTCCAGTCGAATACCTCCACTTCACGATCAAGTAATTTACAAATTTTCTTCAGTTTTCCGTTCCGGTTATCCGTGGAACGGATAATCAAGTTCACCTGATCCAATATCTTTTCCGTGTCTGATCGCTCTGTCATCTTTAGCCGCTTTTGGTTTTATATATCAATGTATCAAACAATTACAGGAAGCTTTGCACAACCGCCTTTATGACCCATATCACTCTGCTATCGCTCCGCGTACAAAAGATGAGCGCTTCACGTACAAAAAAGAGCCAGGGGGATCCAAAGCCTCCTTACAGTCGAAAAATGGAATAATACACATTATTAATTCAACAAAAGGTCGTTATCTTTCTCCATTGTATTGGTTGTCATCATTGCCTTTATCGTCCTGCGGCTTGCACCGGTTATAATGACTTACGTTGGATCCGTGGGGCTGAATGTCATGACACGGATGATGGGATTCATCGCTTTGGCTATCAGTGTTCAATTCATATTAAGCGGTATTTCACTTTTTTTTGGTGTAACAGGGTAATACAGGCAAGCGTTTAAAAACTACATAAAGTTCAAAGGATTTTTATATTAAGCGCGACCCTGCCAACAAACCGTTAGTGAGGACCGAACGCTGGAGTTCCTGGAACAACTTTTCGTTGATTTTGCCAATTATGCCTGGGGAACCCCTTTATTGGTCCTTCTTGTAGGCGGCGGAGTCTTTTTCTTGCTCTACTGCAGATTTATTCCCTATCGCCATTTCGGTCACGGGATACAAGTCCTTACCGGGAAATATGAAGATCCCACAGCTCCCGGCGATATCAACCATTTCCAGGCCCTTTCAAGTGCACTCGCGGCAACTGTCGGGATGGGGAATATCAGCGGAGTCGCCATTGCACTGGGGATCGGCGGACCCGGTGCAATCTTCTGGATGTGGATTACAGCTCTTGTGGGAATGGCCACCAAGTTTTTCTCCTGTACTCTTTCGATCCTCTACCGGGGAGAAGACACATCCGGTAAAATACAGGGCGGGCCGATGTACTACATTACCGAGGGACTTGGAAAAAAATGGAAACCCCTGGCCTCTTTTTTCTGCATTGCAGGTTTATTCGGCTGTACACCGATGTTCCAGGCCAATCAGTTGACTCAAATTATTCGTGACACCCTGCTTGCCGGGAATGGGTGGCTTGGATATGATACGATGGTTTTTGCAGGGTCGTTCGTCACTGAGTCCGGTTTCCGACTCTCCGATATCCTGACCGGGTTGATCCTTGTGGGACTCGTATCCATGGTGATTTTCGGAGGGATTCGGCGTATCGGATCCGTAGCTTCCAGGCTCGTCCCCCTGATGGTTGTTATCTATGTATCCACCGTAATCTACATTATCGTCAATAACTGGATCGACGTTCCCTTCTACCTTCACCTGATCATAACAGATGCCTTTACGGGAGAAGCCGCTGCCGGGGGAGCACTGGGTGTAGTGATCTCCAATGGCATACGAAGAGGAGCGTTTTCCAACGAAGCCGGAATTGGAATGGAAGCCATGGCTCACGGGGCTGCAAAAACGCGGGAGCCCGTGAGGGAAGGACTGGTCGCCATGCTCGAGCCGGCAATCGACACCCTGCTGATTTGTACTATGACAGCTATGGCCATCCTGATGACAGGAGTCTGGGATGATCCCACAGTGGATGGCATAACCATGACTGCACTCGCTTTCGATGCCGGGATTCCTGTTGCCGGGACTTATCTGCTGATTCTCTGCGTATTCATATTCAGTATCACCACTATGTTCACCTACTCCTATTACGGTTCGAAATGCCTTAATTTTCTTGCCGGAGCGGAAAATCAACACTACTATAACTATTTTTATATTTTCACAATCTTCTTTGGCGCCGTCACGTCCATCGATATAGTCGTGAACCTCATCGACGGAATGTTTGCCCTGATGGCCATTCCGACCATGACCGCTTCTCTTTTATTAGCCCCCAAAGTCATGGAAGCCACACGTGATTATTTCAACCGAAGAGAAAAAGGAGAATTCGACTCATAAAGCCATGTTTATAGCCTTCTTTCAGGCAATTTCCCCCTGTCCTTTCACTCAGAATCAAGCTATTTCTCTCAATGGCCATGATGAAGGGGTACTCCTCCGTTGCGGCTCTTTTGCGGATGGACAAACCCGTCTCTTCAGCAAGTTAACCTGGATAATTAAATAACTCTTACATTACCCTGTTCCTACGAGCCAATATCGTGTTGATCTGCTCATTGCAGCTCAATAGGGATACCCGCGGGAACAGGGTTTTTTTTAGGATATTCAGTTGGGATGATTACATTCAATCGGTTATTATTTCAAGAAAGGATTTAGCCGTTCTCAGGAGTATTGACAGATTCCGGTACATGTCAGATTGAGGCGGCAAATCCGGACAAGGTCCGACAGATTTCCGGACCGATGGATACTGATAAAAGTTTTCAACCCATGGCATTTACATTTCCTAAAAACGATCGGAATTTTTCCAATATCACATTTCCGTTTATGCGGAAGGTGATTATCGGGACTTCGAATCTGCTCTTTAATGTGCGTGTGACCCACCGGCATAATATGCCTTTGACGGGGCCCTGTTTCATTTATGGCAACCATTCCAATTATTTCGATCCGTTTTTTATCAATACGGAAATGACCGCCGAGCCTACTGCAGGAGTGATGACGAGGGACCAATTTCATAAGACCCTGCCCCGTATTTTTATGGACAGTATCGGAATCGTCCCGACCAGCAAGTATATCCCTGAGCCGGGCATTATTCGCAGTGTCATGAAGATGATTGACAAACGCAGAATGATCGTCATCTTTCCGGAAGGGGGGCGCCGGTGGGACGGCCGCCCAAAACCTTTAATTGAAACCACCCTGAAACTTTTCTGGAAAATGAAGATCCCGATTCATCCGGTCCAGCTACATGGATCGTATCTCAGTTGGCCGAGATGGGCTTCCTGGCCACGCAGAAGCAGCGTAGAGGCACGTTTCCTGGATCCTCTCCATGTGTCGGATTTTGATAATTTTGAGGACTTTGCCCAATCCTGCCGGAGTAAAATGGAATTTGAAGAATACTCCCCGCCTGCAAGTACCGTCCCGTTCAGTTCCTGGCAACCAGCAGCCGGCATCGACCGGATTCTTTACAGATGCCCTGAAACCGGAAAAAATGCTGCCGTTTTCACACCCGACGGTGACCGGGTCTGCAGCCGGGCTTATCCGTTGAAGTACACCCTCGATCACGCTTCACGCTTGATTGATGCAAAGGGGCAAAAGCATTCTCTGATTGAATTGTACGACAGGATTAATGCCATGGAAATGGTTCTTGACAAAGACGATTGTCTCCTCGAAGAAAACAACAGCCGGTTTTATTCGATTGGCAAGGATCACAATCTTGTCAACCTCGGACAGGGAACCGTTACCCTTACGCCGACCGAAATTCAATATCAATCTTTTTCCGAATCCGAACAGATTCCCCTTGAGCAGATCCGGTACATTTCAGTCGAACAAAATCACAAAGTAAGTATTACCGACCAGAATCGAACCTTCCGGTTTACATTAAAAACCTACAGTGCCCTGCAATGGCAGCTCTATCTGAGAAGGCTCCTTGACGGTGAAAAACC
>JBBDNC010000125.1:7986-18272 GCA_040877875.1 Balneolaceae bacterium
AGCCGGCTACTGAACGATCAGCTTGCCTGTCATCCCACCTGAATAATGTCCGGGGAAACTACAGAGAAAATCATACTCGCCGGGTTCGTCCGGTACAGTAAACGTAATCGTATCACTTTCGCCTCCTCCCAGCAAACTTGTAGCTGCGATCACTCTGTCTTCAAGATCCGGGGCTATATAGTCATTATCTGCTGCTGTGAGTGACATTCTGCTAAAATTGTCCGGATCCATTCCCATTTCGAGCAATATAAAATTATGGCTCATTGCCGTAGCCGGGAGCTGACTCCGGGTAGTAAGCCGAATACTGATTTCCTCCCCCGGTTCCGCAATAATTTCCTCAAGTACAAAATCCTGGCCTACGGGGTCTCCCGTCGTAATTCCCCCGGCGTCTTCTGTCACCACAAAATTCATATCATCGGTTCCGAAAATTTCAATCGTTCTAACGCCATCATCCATAGCTTGCTGAGCCGCCGGTTCTTCTGTTTCACCATTTCCACAACCGATCCCCACGAATAGAATCGAAAACAGGATTAAACAGCTTGTTAATTGTCTCATAGTAAACTCCATTTCTTAATTTTTTAAATATTGATCTTTTAAAGGTATGAATCTAACAATTCACTCACGAATAAGATTCAGTATTCAGGATAATCTTACAGATTGAGTCCAAGTTTGCGAATGTCCCGAAGAACGATATCAGGATCAAGCTGACTGCCGGGATAATGACGTCTGACTCTCCCTTTTTTGTCAATCAATGAAACCCGGTCCGTATGGTCAATAAAATAGGAGGCTTCGCCCTTATCAGTAAAACGAGTAGGAGTTTTTACTGTCCGAATTCCCAGACGATCAAGCAATGAATCCACAACCTCTCGCTGACCGGTCAAAAGAGTCCATCGTTCTTCATTTAAATTAAAATTGCGAGCATAATTTGCAAGAATTTCAGGAGTATCCCTGTCCGGATCAAACGTTATACTTACAAAGTGAACCTCCTCTTTATCCAATTCACGTTCCACTGCCTGCATTTTCTGGGTAATCATCGGACAAACATCCGGACAATGTGTGTATACATATCCTACAAGCAGGATCTTTCCTTTAAAAGTATCCGGAAGGATAACAGATTCATTTCTATGATCCGTTAATTCATACCGGACTCCATCAAACGATTCCTTTACAGACAGACGGTCACAGTTTGTCCATAACAAGGCAACCAATAAGACAAATACCCAATAATACCTTGCTGTATAAATCTCCATCCTGATATAGGCAAATCTCGAATTAAAGTAAGTTCAATACGGATTAACGGGGCTGAATCGGTACCGGATTATTCGGGCTAAAGGGAGGAGAGCCGCCGTATGTGTTTTGAAGCACATCAATAAGAACCGGTGTATAAGCTATAATAATGATTATAATCGCAGCGATGACCCATGGCTTGAAATTTCTAAGCCATGGAACATCTTCATCATGATACGCTTCGGATTCCGGGAAATTAAGCTCGGGAGCCCCCGCTTTTTGTTTTGAAAAGACAGTGGAAAAGAAAACCACGATAAAAATGAATATCGAGAGAAACATGATCACGCCTCCCACTACACTGATATCAATATAACTGATCCATTCAGGTTGATAGAGGGCACTGTCCGGATTGGCATACGTCTGTCCTGTATTGGTTCTTCTCGGCATTCCCAATAAACCACCTCTCATCATGCCCCAGGAAAAAATAAATACACCGATCATCCAAAGATAGGGAACTGAAAGGGCCAAACGCTTCATCTTTATATTTTTATTAAGGTATTTTCCAATCAAATGAAGACTCATTCCCAGAAATGCCAGTAACGTCGGGCCTGCCACGGTTAAATGAAAATGACCGGGAAGCCAGGATGTATTGTGGACCGCAGTATTCATTTGATAGGAAGCGTTGATAATCCCGCTGATTCCCCCAAAAATGAAAATGAGCAAACCGGCAATCAGATAGGAAAAAAGCCAACTCTCCCTGTCAAAATACGGGAGTTTAAACATCCACCCGAACAACCCTTTACTCCCCCTTTTGCGTCCTGCATATTCAAGGGATGCTGCCAGCGTAAAAGCCGTAATTAAACTCGGAAGGGCAACAGCAAAAGTGAAGAATCCGTGCAGTAATTTCCACTGAGATCCGATGGAAGGATCCATATACTGGTGATGAGTACCGACCGGAATGGAAAATACAATAAACAGCATAAATACAAGGCGTCCGGCCATATCGGAATAGAGCTTTCCGCCGGCTAGTTTAGGCATGTAGCTATAAAACATAACATAGGCAGGAAGCAACCAAAAATAGACCAATGGATGTCCGAAAAACCAAAACAATGTCCTTGCCAGCATGACGTTAATTTCATCCGTTAAACCAAGAGACCAGGGCAACAGTAAAAACAGTATCTCAAAGGCTACCGGAAGCGTGGCAATTAACCAGACAATAAACGTTGTAAACATCCCAACGACCGAAAGGGGCGTTTTTTTGCCTTTGTTCTCTTTCCTCCAATTCAAATACATCGGAATCCAGTTAAAAAAAGCGACCCAGGAACCGATCACCAACAGGACTAACCCGATATAAAAAAGCGGGTGGGCCATCAGGGGAGGATAAAAAGTGTACAGTACAGTAGCTTCCCCGATCAACATCGTAATACCCACCAAAGTCGATCCGAGAAGCATGAGTATTCCGGATATCCATGCCCATTTCATGTTCAAAGTTTTCTCCAAGGCATGGGGAATCACCGCATTCCCAAATGCAACAGCAAAAAAAGTAGTAAATACAATCGCATTCAACACCCCATGAATCGTAAGGCCCTTATAATAGTCCGGCCCCATAAACGGATCACTGGTAACAATACCTGCACGGAACAATGTCTGCATCAATCCGCCATAAACACCGATGAGAAGAAGTCCCATCGGTATGATGAGCAAAATACCCATCAGATATTGACTTGATTTGTCAATCTTCATTTTGTTCATAGATCTGCCCCTCCTGTAGAAATATCATCGGTTTCAGTAATCCTGAATCTACCGGCCATAGCGTGATGAGCAGCTCCGCAGAATTCATGACATGCAAAAAAATACTCTCCTGCCTCATCAAATTTTACCTTGATGTAGTTGACCGCTCCGGGAACAGCCATAAGATTTACATTCTTTTTTTTGACATGAAATCCATGGATAACATCCTGGGAAGTAACATATAAATGAAGAGTTGAGCCTTTCGGGAGTGTAATGGTAGAAGGCTGAAAAGCCCACATACGAGCTACCATCTGAAGCTCATATTCATTTTCTCTCACCTGAAAAAGTGTGTCTGTAGCAAACGGTTCAACATCCGTAATACAAGCCGGTACCTCAATCCCCTGTACGGCAGATGCATATAAAATTACCGAAAAGAAAGTAATCAACAACAATCCACTCAGGCCGATTGCAAATTTTTCCGATTTATCCATTGTCAGATCCTGTTAAGAACTTCAAAATAAATGGAAAACCACATCAAAACGAATAGAATGATCATGGCTACGAAAAAGGCAATGGCTCCTTTTGGATAGAACTCTTCAGAACCGGAATCTGATTTCTCCATAAAATCTCCCGAATAATTAGTTTAGCAGTGTTAAAACTATCCTAATATAGACGAGTAATTCTTATAAGTAAAAAGACACCTTCATCTTTTTTGAAAAAATAAGTGGCTTAAGCATAGGAAAGCATTAAATCTTAAGCCCTGACAGTAAAAAATTGAAATAAATCGAATACAATAATTCCGAATGATAAAAACAGAGGCCCTAAAGATGTCAATCCTCCTCAAAATCCAAGTACACTCTCTGCTATCTACATTCCCTATAAATAGTTTATCCGAACCGTGCCCCCGGAAGTTCGGGCTCTGATTGTGGGACCGCCATTATTGATACTGCCAACCACACGATTTCGTTCTACCTCTCCGGAAAAGTTTCTCAATTCCGTACGGACCCGGTTCCCGCTCAAGTCAAGATCATACCCCATATCGCCTGGTAAATCAATGGTGATACTTCCGCCGCTGGTACTCAAATCCACCGATTCGCCAACTTGCATCAATTTCGCGTTTATACTCCCTCCGCTGGTACGGGCTGAGACAGTACCGGTGATTTCCGCTAACCGAATACTCCCTCCGCTTGTTCGAAAATCAAGGTTCCCTTCTGCACGATCTACATGAATACTGCCCCCTGAAGTTCGGGTATCGATTTCACCCCGACTATCTTTGACGGTAATACTTCCCCCGGATGTACGTGCCGCAATTTTTCCCGCAAGAGATTCAAGGGTCAGTGAACCGCCACTTGTACGTAATTGAAGGTCTCCTTCAAGATTGTTGGCAACCATACTCCCCCCACTCGTTCTGGCATCCAAGTGGGTAGCACGGGGCGTATAGACCACAAATGAGACAGAAATATTGGAATTTCCTCCCCATAAGCGCCAGCCTCCTGATTTTCTTTTGGAATGGGCAATAATTGTATTCCCCCTTCGATCAATTTCGATTTCAAAATCATCCAGGGAAATATCCGTGTCATCCAGGTATCGGTTATTGCGACGTACAAACATCTCAACCCGTACGTCCTCCCGGTCAGATCCATACACTCTCACGAAACCACCCGAAGTATTCACGTCGATAAGTTCCGGCTGACTCACATCGAAAGTTCTGATCATATAGGCCTGATCGGATCTCTGTGCTTCAACTGGAACAGCACTCAAAATGATCGCCATACTCCCTGCCGCTATGATTAAACCTCCAAAAAAGTTTTTTAAAGTTCTCATTGTATTGTCCGTTTCCTTTATTTTTATCATTTATGTCATTATTCAGGACAGAAGCCTACAACCCTTCCCTGAATTTCAAACCGTGTTTCGGTTGACCCGGCCAGTTTTTCAAACTTCCCATACTCGCCCATTGTTTTCTGCTACGTAACAGTCAAAACAATTGTTTCACGTTCGAATAACCGGGCACCGGTTATTTGCCGAACGCAGTACACGGGTAAATTTCGCAGCGTTAAACAAAATATTGTTAAATATGTGAGCTATATTTTGAGGTACCTTTCTGGTACAAAATTGGTTAATACCCTATAAATATATTTTTTGTGAATCATGCAGGTTAGATATTCTCTATGAAATTGCCTTTTATATTTGCCAAGCGGTTCGTCGCCGGTGAAACATTTGCAGAAGCCGTTCCCAAAATCAATGAACTGAATCGCAAAAATATCCGTGTAACACTCGATATGCTGGGAGAAAATGTAACGGATAGAAAAATGGCTGAAAAAACCGTAGAAGAGTATAGCCACCTGCTTTACAAGATTGAAAGTGAAGGTTTAAAAAGTAACATCTCAATCAAACTGACGATGCTCGGGCTGGCTATTGATGAGGAATTTTGTAAAAATAACCTGTTCAGCCTTTTGGAAGAAGCTTCGAAACTGAATCAATTTGTCAGAATCGATATGGAAGAGTCTGACTATACCTTGAATACCCTCAATCTGTTCAAGCAAGCTCAAGACAAATATGCCAATCATGTAGGAATCGTCATACAGGCCTATCTGCACCGGACGAAAAATGATATCCTTGAATTGGCCAAAATGGGGGCGGATGTTCGTCTGTGCAAGGGGGCATACAAGGAACCAGAGCAAATAGCCCTTCAGCAAATGCCTGCCATTCGCAAGGCCTTTAAAGAGTATGCCGGTATATTACTCGAACAAACTCCTTTTCCACGGTTTGCCACGCATGATGATGAACTCATGCAATGGGTCCTGAAATATACAAGCGCGAAAAATATAGAGCCCTCCCGTTTCGAATTTCAAATGCTTTATGGCCTGCGGGAAGAGACCCTGAGTGAACTGGCCGATAAAGGCTATCATACACGAATTTATGTTCCGTTCGGAACCAGGTGGCTGCCTTATTTCAAGCGCCGGCTTATGGAAAGAAAAGAAAACATCTGGTTCGTTCTCTCAACAATATTCAGAAAATAGGATTGAATTTTGACTCGCCGAATCATACCTATCCCTTCTGTATCAACTTATCGAGCCCTGGCCGTCGGAATTCTAATCGGTTTAGTCAGCCTGTTGATCCCCCTTCTTAGAGATCTGCACTGGGAATCGGCCGGCCTGTCTTCCCTGGTTATCGCCTTCTATGGAGGAATGAGATCGGCAAATACGAAGACAAGCCTCAGGTTTGTACGAGATGGGCTCGGTCTTTGTCTGGGTTGGTTCCTGCCACTGTGGGTCTTTGCCCTGTGGACAAATTGCTTTAGCTTTGACGGACTTGCATATTGGGTTTTGGGGCCTCTGCCCTCTTTGTTGTTCGGCGGTGTTGTCGGCCGGCTCTGCAGATCTTTCCAATTTACCTGCACACGGTTCATTACCTTTATCGTCCTCACGGCCGTTGCCATTGTCCCCACACTGATTGAATTCCTCTCCTTTCCGCAACTTTATTTTTTTAACCATGTCTGGAGCTACTGGCCCGGACCGATTTATGATGAAATCGTACATTTCGATTCCCGTCTCATCGCTTATCGGAGTCTAACATTCTTCTGGATTCTTGTCCTGTGGAGTTTACCTGCTTTTTTTAAAAATACAATCTCCAAATGGATATTGTTGCTTGGCGTTACGGCAATTATGTTTACTTACCTGAACGCCTCCGCATGGGGGTTGATCTTATCTGAAGAGCGGTTAAAGAACCACCTGGGAGCTCAATATGAAACCGAACATTTCCTGATTTCATATCCTCCGGGTATTTTCGATCCTTCCAAAAGAGTTCAAATCGGAGAGCAACATGAGAGCTATCTGACTGAAATTTTCGATATTTTGAAACTGGATAAAGATTATTATCGCCAGAATAAAATTCACTCGTACCTGTATGCTGACAACGAACAAAAGAAACGCCTGACCGGAGCCGGTCAAACAAGTTTTGTTCCGGTCTGGCTGGAACAGGATCAGACACATATCTCATTCAACTCCTATAAGCGGGTACTCAAGCATGAACTCGTCCATATTCTTGCAAAACGCTTTGGAAACTGGTTCGGAGCCAGCAATAGTATCGGCCTGGTAGAGGGCCTTGCGGTCGCCCTTGCGCCGGAAAGATATCCGTCCTCGATAGATCCCCTGGTAGCCGCCCGTACCGAATGGCCGGATCATGAGGAAATAAAAAAGTTATTCAGTCCGGCCGGATTTTATCAGACCGCCGGCCCGATCAGTTACCTGATTTCAGGTTCATTTGTCCGTCACCTGATCAAACATTATCCCGTTGACCTTTTTAAAAGAGCTTACCGAACGGCAGACCTTGAATCCGCCTATCATCCGCTGACTCTCGAAAATCTTGTCCACACATGGCACGTACATCTGGATACCGTTAACATCGATCCGGAAGATCGTAGAAGGTCAGCATCGCTGTTCAATACTCCCTCAATACTTGAAAAACCGTGCCCCCGGGTTGTGAAGCAAAGAGAGCTGCAAGCGTTGATCCATTATCCTCTTGCAGAGCCTCGGTTTATAGCCTGCAAATAAGTCAGGCTATTCCTGTTCCGGTTGCCAAAGGTTGTCGGACGGATTCACATCCGCCAATCGTCCGGTCGGATCGATCTCAATACGGAGTATTTCATTTTTATTCTCATCAATACTCAAAGTATAGGCAGGGGAAACCCACGGCCAGTCGTCCGCAACCATTCGCGGCACTTCTGTCAATTCGTGTTCCTTCTGTCCCCACATGATTCTCAGGGGAATATAGTATTGCTCAACAGATCCATCCCGGTATTCCACTTCAATATCAAGAGGCATTGGCATAAGTCCTTCACGTGAGAGTTCGATTTCTGTAGTTTCTCCACGGTCTCTTACCTCCTGAAGCGAATAGTCGATGGTTTTGGTAGTCTTAATCCAATATTCATAATACCAGTCAAGTTGAATTCCACTCTCCCTTTCCATAATCCGTATAAAATCGAGTCCGGTTGGATGTTTAAATTTCCACTCTTCAAAAAACCTGCGCATTCCCCTGTCAAAGGTTTTTTGTCCGACGATATAACTCAACTGATGTAAGAAAATCATTCCTTTGGTATAAGCCGCTCCCCTGTATGCAACATTTCTCTGAGAATGGTCGGCATGAGTTACCATGGGTTCTTCGATTCCCGCATCTACGATCCGTTCATATGAATGATATTGACTCGAAAAATTCATCTGTGCATCTTCATCGAATAGTTCTGCCATGATCCGCGTGGAGGCATAAACAGTAAATCCTTCATCGATCCAGTAATACTGGCTCTCATTATTGGCAAGAACTCCCTGATACCAGGCATGTATCAGCTCGTGTACGGTAACTCCCACAAGACTTCTGAGGGAACGGTTACCTGTAATCAAAGTTCCCATGATATATTCCATCCCTCCATCACCTCCCTGAATAACCATATATTCCTCAAAGGGATATTCCCCAAAATGCTCATTCATATATTGAAATGACCGGATCGTATATTCCGGCAATAACTCCCAATTCTCCAATAATTCGGCCTGACGATCTTCGGGGGCATTCCCGGCAACAGGGTCCGTTTGATAGAAAAAACGCAGGCGGGGTCCGTCGGGAACCCGGGCGGTCACATGTACAAAATCCGGGTCTGCTGCCCACATGAAATCATGTTGATAATCAGAGACAAAATGCCAGGTCAGCTTCTCTCCCTCCGGTTGTTGAACCTGCATATTCGCTTCCTCATATCCGTGTCCGACTTCCCGGGGGTTCTGTAAGTATCCGGTAGCAGCCACTACATAGTCCCGGTCGATATGAATCGTTACATTAAAGGTTCCAAATACGCCATGGAATTCCCGGCCTACATAGGGAGTTGAATGCCATCCCATAAAATCATATTCAGCCATTTTGGGATACCATTGAGCCATGGAGTATTCAACACCCTCGGCATTATCCCGGCCTGACCTGCGGATTTGAAGGGGGACCTGGGCTTTAAATTTCATTTCAAATACCGTTTCACTGTCCGGCATGATCGGCTCAGCCAGTGTAACCTCCATAACCGTTCCCTTGATTTCGAAATCAACCGGCCTTCCATTCTGGGTAAGGCTTTCAATTTTTTGATAGCCAATTTCATCTTCTTCCAAATGAACGATCCGATCCCCTACCCGGCTGTCCGGATCCTCGATCGTCCGGGAGCGTTGATCCATCATGCTGTTCGGTTGGAAGGCATTGAAATATAAGTGATAAAATACCCGGTTAAGCGTATCGGGAGAGTGATTTGTATACGTCAATTTTTGAGAGCCGTCAAACCGGTGCGAGTCCACATCAAAATCAATCTCCATTTCGTAGAAGACTTCTTGCTGCCAGTAACCATGGCGTTGGGCTTCCGAGATATCATTGTAGAGCAACAACAATGAAACGATCAGCAGTATAGCAGGGAATTTCGAATCTATCAGGCTCATAATTACACAAATGACTTAACAGTTGACCGTTAGCAGTAAAACAATTATCCGGGCCCGCTCCTGAACCGGCTTGAACATTATGGGACGGATTGGGTAATCCGAACAAAGCTCAGGATAACCCGCACTATCAAACACCGTCCCTACAATGTATTCCGGCTGGCAAATGCCCGGCTGAGTGTCGCCTCATCAATGTATTCCAGTTCCGTTCCCATGGGAATCCCATAGGCAATCCGTGTCACATTCACGTTAAAAGGTTTTAGCAATTTATTAATATAATAAGAGGTTGCTTCCCCTTCGGCATCCGGATTCAATGCAAGGATCACCTCGCTAATCTCTTCCGTTTCATCCTGCAACCTGTCCATCAACTCCTTAATTCGTATATCATCCGGTCCAATATTTTCAAGGGGTGAAATCACTCCTCCCAAAACATGATACCGCCCCCTGAATTCATTGGTTTTTTCGATGATATATACATCCTGAAATTCTTCCACTACGCAAACCAGCCCGTTTGCACGTTTTACATTCTTACATATGCCGCACGGATCCGAATCGGCAACCGTTCCGCAAACGGAACATCGCTGTACGGATTTCTTCAGTTCGACCAAAGCATCCGTTAAAGTATACACATACTCTTCCTGTTGTTTTAACAGATGCATTGCGATTCGTTGTGCCGACTTGCGTCCGGTCCCCGGAAGCTTGGCAAGCTGTTCAATCGCCCTTTCCAGGGCTTCAGATGTAATTTGCATTCGTTTTTACGACAATATTATGAAATAGGAATTTTTGCAAAAGCAGGGCTACACGATACTATTCATTCTTAGAGGGCTTTGCAAAACTGTGGTTTTGCCCAATCTCAGCATTTTCGCGAATTCG
>JBBDNC010000126.1:0-3237 GCA_040877875.1 Balneolaceae bacterium
CGAAGCTGCAACCCGAGACACATTGAAGGGTCTGCGACCGGAGTCTCCTTTCATGGAGATGAAGGGACCATGGTGGTTGACGGTAATGGCTATGTGGTGTATGACAATGATAATAAAGAGATCTGGCGAGCGGAAACCGGCAGTGCGAATGCGGTGGATACTACCGGGCCCGGATTTGACTTGGACAGGGATCATCTGACCAATTTTATCGACAGCATTCACAATGGGATCCGGCCCCATTCGGATATTCGTGATGTAAATATCAGTGTCCACAATTGTCATTTGGGGAATATTGCCTACCGGACCCAACGGGTGATTCATTGTGATACCCATGACGGCCGTATTATCGGGGACCCGGAGGCGATGAAATTATGGGGCCGGGAATACGAGCCGGGTTGGGAGCCAACCGTTTGAGAAGCTTCTGAATCACCATGTAATTTCATGTGGTTTATAGTTTCTCCGTGGAATGTAGTCTAATCGATTTCGATATATGTGATCTAACGAAATATGTGGTGCAGCGATTTACTTTGTTCTAAATCATTCATTTAAAAACCCAAACCCATTGAAATGAAAAAGCCAGTCAGCAGAAAAAAATTTGTCCAAACCATAAGTATGGCAGGTGTTGGCATGAGCATGGCCGGCAGCCGTCTGTGGACGCCCCCTGGGGATCAGGAAGACCCGGTACCGGTCGGTATTATTGGTCTTGACACATCACATAGTATCGCCTTTACCAACATGATTAATAATCAGGAAAAGCCGGAAATAACTGGTTTCAAAGTCGTTGCAGCCTACCCCTATGGCAGCCGGACTATTGAGTCGAGTTACAGCCGGATTCCGAAGTATAAAGAGGAGGTTAAAAAATCCGGAGTGGAAATCGTGGATTCAATCGACGAGCTTCTGGACAGGGTGGAGGTTGTGTTGCTGGAGACCAATGACGGCCATCCACGATTGGAGCAGGCCCTTCAGGTGATGGAAACGGGCAAAAGGATGTTTATCGACAAACCCGTTGCAGCGAGTTTAGAGGATACGGTTGCCATTATTGAAGCGTCAAAACAGAATAATTCCCCGATCTTTTCATCCTCGGGGCTGCGATATCTATCAAATGCCCAGGCGGTTCGGCATGACCATGCAATCGGGAAGGTTTTGGGGGCGGATGTTTATAGTCCTGCTGTGATAGAGGAGACGCACCCGGACCTGTTCTGGTACGGGATCCACGGTGTAGAGACCTTATTTACAGTGATGGGGACTGGTTGTACGTATGTGACCCGTATTCATAAGAAGGGGACTGATATCGTAGTGGGAACCTGGGAGGATGAACGTTTGGGGACATTCCGGGGAATCAGGGAAGGAAGTTCGGGCTACGGGGGGACGGCATACGGTTCCGAGGATATTCTGGATTTGGGATCTTTTGAAGGATACGATCCGCTGGTCGGCGCGATCCTCGAATTTTTCCGTACGGGTGTGTCGCCCGTTCCTTTGGAGGAAACCCTGGAAATCTACGCCTTTATGGAAGCGGCTGATGAGAGTAAACGACGGGGAGGAAGGCCGGTGGCCCTTGAGGAAGTCTTGGACAATATTAAAGGATGAATGTTAATCAATCCCTGAATTGGCTTGCCTCTTTCGACGACCTCGACGCTTCGGACTCTATGCAAAACCGGTTTTGAATTATTCCTATACACGGCCCCGGCGGTGAGTTTCGGATTTGTCCGTTTACGCTCCGGTTCCGCAGATCGGGACTTCTGAGGCTGAAGCGTGTTTTACTTTTTTGCAGACATTTACTCATCATTTGAAATATCAATCAAGAGCGGGAGTATAGTAAATTAGTGGCCTATGAAACTCTATCCGGATATTCTGCCAAGGCGATGGATGCGTATTTCGTTTTTTCACTTATTCTTCAGGTTTCTTTTGAAAGCAATGAGGCGGACTCCAGATCCAGATAAACCGTGCAGTCGTCATGCTTCTGCAGAATTGATGCGGGATGCAGATTGGAAACCTCTCCTTCCAGGCAATGTTTAACCGCTTGGGCTTTCCGTTGATCCGGAACAGAACAGATAATGCTTTCGGATTTCATAATTTGATTGACAGACATGCTGATGGCCTGTTTGGGAACCTCCTCGACTGAATCAAACCAGCCCTCTCCCAGTTGTTGCTTACGGCAGGCTTCATCGAGTTCCACGACAATATAGGGCTCTTCCGTCTCAAAGTCGGCCGGCGGGTCATTAAAGGCAAGGTGGCCATTTTCACCGATTCCAACCAGGGCCACATCGATCGGATGATCGGATAGGATCCGGTTCAACCGCCGGCATTCCTGATCCGTATCTTTGCTGTCTCCCTGAATGAAGTGCACGGCTTTCAGATCCGGGACTTTTTCAACAAAACGTTCATTCAGGTATTTTCTGAAACTGGCAGGATGGGATTCCGGCATGCCCGCATATTCATCCAGATGAAACATGGTCACATTCGACCAGTTGATCTCCGGATCTTCGACAAGGTTTTTTAACGTTTCGAACTGGCTTGCACCTGTAGCCAAAATGATGTTTGCAGCTCCATTTTCCGTTATTGTCTGTTTGATCTTACTGGCGGCGTCCAGAGCTGATGCCACTCCCAGCTTCTGCTTGGTGTTGAAAATTTCAATGGTCATAGAAAAGATATTAAGGATTAAATTCAAAAGGCCCTGACGGCCGTTAATCCAGTTCTGAGAGCTTGACGCGCCGCCCGGATTTGGCTGAAAGAACGTCAGTATCATAATCAGCACAGGCTATAATCGCAACCTCTTTGTTTGCCTAACTCCGAATAAGTAGGCACACCGGGGGTGTTAATATTTTCAGGAGCCTGTCGGACGTAGAGGGTCGTAGAGAGGCAAGTGGGAAATCAAAATTATTTAATGGATCTTTTAATATGAATAGTGACACTATAAGTTTTATTGATACTCTTTGTGTATGATAAAAATAAAATCGATTCTGTTTTCCGTAATTGTTGCCTCGCTCGCGGGTTTTCTTTTTGGATTTGATACGATTGTTATCTCTGGAGCCGACCGCCCCATTCAACTGTTGTGGGAGACCAGTGATCTGTTCCACGGTACTTTTATCATGTCAATGGCACTGTGGGGTACGGTGATCGGAGCCCTGTTTGGAGGCATTCCCTGCAATCGGATCGGACGTCGAAAAACCCTGTTTTGGATCGCCCTTCTCCTTCTGGTCCTGATATTCTTAAGTTGTTCGTCAGGCCAACGCTCTT
>JBBDNC010000127.1:0-17654 GCA_040877875.1 Balneolaceae bacterium
CATTTCTCTTTTTCCACTTTTCTTTCTCTTCGTCCTGAAAAGATCCGGATTCTTCGCCGTCAGCAATAAAATCACAGACATTCAGGACTGCGCCTGGAGCACCTTTTACGGATATTCTGTAACCATCGGAATCTATTTGATTACAGGTAGCCATCATTTTTATTTCCGCATCAAACGCTTCTTCCCGAACCTCAGGATATTTTTCAAGGAGGGCGTTCTGAGACAGACCGGCTTTTTCTCCCGCAACTAACAAAGCTACCTCGAGCGGATCTCCGGTGCCTTGATCCTCTTCCCCTTCCTGAAGGGATGCGTTGTTACATAATACCCC
This sequence comes from Balneolaceae bacterium, assembly GCA_040877875.1. Lineage (GTDB taxonomy): Bacteria > Bacteroidota > Rhodothermia > Balneolales > Balneolaceae > JBBDNC01. The sequence goes on from JBBDNC010000127.1 coordinate 329, forward strand.
GGTTTCCAATGCCAGATTCAGAACAGGATCCGGTTTCACATCATCATTTTTTTCGTCTTCCTTTAGGTGAAAAGGTTTCTCTTTATCCGCAACGACTTCAATATGACTACCGGAAAGCAGGTATTCTGTAACACTCATCCGGTTGACTGTCAAAGTTCCGGTTTTATCTGTAAATATTACCTGTGTGGATCCCAGTGTTTCCACCGATGACATACGGGTGATCAGGGCATTTCGATCCGCCATGGTTTTAATTCCCTTTGCAAGGGCAATGGTAGCAACAATCGGGAGTCCCTCGGGGATAGCCGCCACCGCCAGAGCAATCCCTGTTTGAATCATCAATATGAGATCTTCCCCTGCCTGGATTCCGACCAGTGTAATAAAAGCCGTAATTGCCAGCGTTACCCCTATCAGCCTGTTTCCAAGTTTATCAAGCCTTACCTCCAGGGGTGTTTTTTCATCGTTTGTTTCATGGACAAGAGAAGAGATCGTTCCCAGTTCTGTCTTCATCCCGGTTGCCACTACGACTCCTTTGCCCGATCCCCTCGTTATAGCCGTTCCCTTGTACAACATATTCTTTCGTTCTGCAAGAATCGTGTTTCCCGCCAATGGGTCTGTTTCTTTTTCGACAGATAAGCTTTCCCCGGTCAGAGGAGATTCGTCAGCCTGAATCCCTGCATTTTCTATAATACGTATGTCCGCCGTCACAATATCCCCTCCCTCGACAACGACGATATCTCCGGGAACGATTTGGGAGGCATCGGTTTCCTGTACGTTACCCTCTCTCAGAACTCGTGTCGTCACCCTCCCCATTCGATAAAGGGCTTCCATAGAACGGATCGCCCGGAGTTCTGTAAAAAAACCGATCAGAACACTGATGATAATCACAGCCAGGATCGCCCAGCCATCGAGGTATTCACCGAACAGAAACGAAGCTGTCGCTGCAAGGATCAGCAACCCGATAATCAGGCTTCTGAATTGATTTAACAGGATCCTCCAGATACTCTTCTCTTCGTATTCCCTAAGCTTGTTTTTCCCGAATCCTGTAAGCCGCCTCTTGACTTCAATTTCCGAGAGTCCGTTTTCAGGATCTGAACCCAGAAGTTCCGTTAGTTCTTCTGCAGATTTTGCCCACGGTTTGGTTGGAAGAGTCAGCTCAATTTCATTGCTCATTTATTTATCGATTTACACCCTGCACCCTTTGGGAAAGGAAATCAGCTTTTTAGCTATCTTTTGGCAATGTGGGCTGCGTCGGGATCAATATGAAGATCTTCCTGATGATGTTGGTGGAATACATTAACCAGAAACAAGAATGCCAGAGTTCCGACAAATGAGAAAAGTAGGCCATCTCCAAGTCCTGCGGAAGCCCCGATCATACCCATAATGATAGAAGAAATAACCCCCCAAAATAAATTGGCATATGCGGACTTTCCTTCTTTTCCAATCACGATTCCTGTAACCCATCCAACCATCAATCCAATTGAAATGAACCAATAGATTGTGATTCCGTCAACGAACTCCATAATTACCTCCACCTTGTTTATGTTTCAATTGGAATGAAAGATGACTGGTATACGGAGGTTTTCATCTATATGCATCCAACGTTTATCGCCTCTATGTCAAGGGAGTAAAATTACTTTTCAAGTACAAATGTAATCTTTGCATTGACTCTGTACTTTGTAATTTGATTCCCTTCCACGATACCCTGTATGTTTTCACAATAGACGCTTTTGATATTCTGAATGGTTTCCGAAGCCTGTATTACTGAATTCTCAACAGCTTCTTCCATGGTTTTACCTTCTCCTATGACTTCAATGACCTTTGCGAGTGACATTTTATTACCTCTCATCTTTTAATTCGGATTGAATGTTTAACTCAATATCAGTTAATAATATCACTGTACTTGTAGGTGAAATTCGTACAAAACTGTAGGTGAAACCGGACTTTAACTGTCCGGTACTCCCCCGGATCTTCTTTTGTATGTGAAGAATGAAGTTGTTGCAGATTATGTATGGTTTCAGGATGTCACATACATTGTCTTCGGTTTTTCGGCATCAGCCACCTGCTGAATCACCTGGATCACACTGTCCGGAACAACAGAAACGGAATCGATTCCGCACTCTACGAGAAACCGGGCATATTCGGGATCATCGCTTGGTGCCTGACCACAAAATCCGATTTTGATTTCGGTTTGATGGACTCTTTGAATCACATCCCGGATGGCTTTTTTTACGGCAGGATCTTTCTCACTAAACAGATGAGCTAACTCACCGGAATCCCGGTCTACCCCCAGAATCAATTGGGTAAGATCATTTGAGCCGATTGAAAAACCATCGAAAAACGTCGCAAACTCTTCAGCTAACAAAATGTTAGCAGGGATCTCACACATCATATAAATCTCCAATCCGTGTTCACCACGCTTGAGCCCGAATTCCTCCATTACCCCCAGAACCTTTTCCGCTTCTGTTGTCGTTCGGCAAAACGGGATCATGACAATTACGTTATTCAGGCCGATCTCTTCTCTCACTTTTTTAAGGGCTTTACATTCAAGGGCAAATCCTTCCCGGTAGCCGTCACTGTAGTACCTGGAAGCCCCCCGCCACCCGATCATCGGATTTTCCTCATTCGGTTCATACTTGCTTCCTCCGATAAGTCCGGCATATTCATTGGTTTTAAAATCACTGGTCCGTACAATTACCGGTTCCGGAAATCTTGACGCGGCGATTTTGGCGATTCCACTTGCAAGCCGGTCGATAAAATACTGTTTCAGGTCGGGATATCCCGTTGTGAGTTTCCGGATTTGAAGCCAATCCTCTTCCTCATCAATCTCTTCCGGATGCACCAAAGCCATCGGATGTATTCGAATGTGATTGCTGATAATGAATTCCATTCGGGCCAGCCCAACGCCACGGACAGGTAGTTTCCACCACTTGAATGCAGATTCCGGAGTCGCAAGATTCAACATGACCTCTGTCTTCGTCTCAGGCAGGTCACCCAGATCGGTATCTTCTACTTTAAACTCCAGTTTACCGTCATAAATTTTCCCTTCTTCCCCCTCCGCACAGGATAGTGTAACCGACTGCCCGTCACTCAGTTTTTTTGTCGCCTCTCCACTGCCTACCACCGCGGGAATCCCCAGTTCCCGGCTGACAATCGCAGCGTGACAAGTGCGTCCCCCGAAATCCGTAATGATTCCCGCCGCCTGTTTCATCGCAGGAACCCAGTCGGGTTCTGTCATCTCCGTGACAAGAATCGTTGCATCATCGATTCCTTCCAAATCCGTAGTATCCGATACCTTTTTTACAGTTCCGGTTACAATCGAACTCCCGATACTCAACCCGGTAACCAGCAGTTTCGGATCCTCCTCAAGGAGGGTATAAGAGCGGAACATCCCTTTTTCAACCTGCGAGTGTACCGTCTCCGGCCGTGCCTGGACAATATAGAGTTGCTCGTCCCGATCATCTTTTACCCATTCGATATCCATCGCCTTTTCATAATGCTTCTCAATGATGTGCCCCCATCGGGCCAGTTGAACGATCTCCTCGTCATTTAACACAAACCGGCTACGTTCTGAAAGAGAGGTGGGTACATTGACGGTCGTACTTCCTTCAACAGAGGTATAAACCATCTTCACTTCTTTCGAGCCGAGAATTTTCTCAAGGATCGGTTTGCAGGATTCGCGTTCCAAATTGGGTTTAAACACATAAAACTGATCGGGATTCAACATCCCCTTCACAACATTTTCACCCAGGCCCCAGGCTCCGTTAATCACGATCGCATTCGGAAATCCCGATTCGGTATCCACGGTAAACATCACACCTGAACAGGAACGGTCGGCACGGACCATTTTCTGGACGCCAACGGACAGGGCCACCTTCATATGGTCAAATCCCATTTTTTCCCGGTACGAAATCGCACGATTTGTAAATAACGACGCATAGCAGTTTTTACACGCCCTGAGCAGATCTCCCTCCCCTTTGATGTTCAGATACGTTTCCTGTTGTCCGGCAAAACTGGCGTGAGGCAGGTCTTCCGCAGTCGCACTGCTGCGCACGGCAACGTCAATACATTTTTCCGAATCGGGTTCATAACACGAACCGGTAACCCGTTCACAAAGATCCTGATAAGCATTCCGAATGGCCTCCGCAAGAGGTGTCGGAAAATTGTTTTTCTTGATAAGCTGACGGATCTTTTGACCCGTCTCTTCCAGTCCGGCATTGCCATTCTGATAAACAGTGAGAAGATCACGAATCGGTTCTCCCAATTTATTGGATTTGATAAAAAGAGCATACGCTTCCGACGTCGTTGCGAAACCGTCCGGAATCTGTATTCCATGAGGTTGCAGGTGCCGGATCATTTCACCGAGAGAGGCGTTTTTACCGCCCACCTTGGGGACGTCTTCAATTCCCATTTCCGAAAAGGCCAAAATATAGGGGGATGGCTGATTCATAGTCTACTCCTTAAAATTATTCCTAATGCAATGGTTCTTTCTCTGCCTGTTCTTCGAGCTGCCTGCAAGCGACAGACTTCCGTCTGTTAATAATCTGACTGAATGTTTTGGCTTCTTTCAAAATCCATTCCGTCCTGTTCATCTATTTATAGCTTTTCAACTCCTTCTTACCGAGCGGTATAACCTCCGTCTACCAGAAGCGTATGACCGGTAACAAATGAAGCCTCTTCCGAAGAAAGCCAGACGATCGCATGGGCGACTTCATCGGATTGGCCAAGCCGTCCGATGGGATGCAGCTCTATGAGACCCTGTTTTAATTCTTCATCGGTTGTGAGTCCGGCTTTTTCCAGCATCGCAGTTTCAATGAATGCCGGAGCAATGGCATTAACCCGAATTCCCTGCGAAGAATACTCGAGAGCCGCCGCTTTGGTCAAACCCACCAATCCGTGTTTGGCCGCTACGTAGGCCGGTGCCTGGGCAAAACCGACCGTTCCCAGGATAGAGGCGACGTTGACGATCGACCCTCCATCTTCAGAAAGCATCACCGGTATCTGGTATTTCATACAAAGCCACTGGCCCCGCAGGTTGATATTCAACACCCGGTCCCATTCCTCAACCGTATAGTCAGCCGTCGCCGCCAACTCCCCGCCAACCCCGGCATTGTTGCATGCAACATCCAACCGGCCGTGTTTCTCTACAATCCGGTCTATCAGGCTCCTGACCTCTTTCTCACTGGACACATCCGCAACCACATCCAAGACATCTTCCGATGAATCTTCGGATTGAAGGATCAACTCTTTGGTCTGCCTCAGCCCTTCCCGATCAATATCACTGACAACCACTTTTGCGCTCTTTTTTGCAAATTTACGGGCTGTTTCCCTGCCGATACCTGACGCCGCTCCGGTGATGAGTACAACTTTGTTAGTAAACATGATATTTATTCATTGAAATTAAATTTAAATCAAACCCCGGCAGTTTTTTTAGAAGTGGAAACGCCAAAAATGGAATACAACGGACAAAAGCCCACTAACCCTGTCAGCAATGGGATCAGCCCAATTGCACCCCACCAACTTTGATAATAAACCCCAACGAGCAGAATCAGTATTCCAAGAGGAATTCGAACAGAACGATCCATTTTACTCATGTTCACTTTCATTAAAATCACCCCGTATTCATTAAAAATTTTGATTAAATAACAGGCCGGTAATTTCAATACCGGCCTGATACACTAACTAACCTACATCCCTCGATATTCAGTCGATTTTAACTTCTTTCGGTTTGCTGACTTCAGCTTTCGGAATGTGAACATTCAGCACACCCTCTTTGAATATTGCTTTTATCTCATCTTCCCTGACTTCATCAGGCAATTTGAATGCTCGGTAGAAACTGCCCGCTGAACGCTCTCTCCGGATATAGTCTTTCTTTTCTTCTTTCTCTTCATGTTTACGCTCACCGGTAATGATCAGTCTTCCCTCCTGATAACTCACCTTGACATCTTCTTTTTCTATCCCCGGCAAGTCCATTTGCAGGGTGTATTCTTTTTCATCCTCGGATATATCGGAGCTGGGTGCCCAGGTATCGAGAAGGCTGCCGCCATTTTCACGTGTCCAGGAAAACGGCATCACGTCGTCGAAAAAACGTTCCATATCCCTTCTGAACTGCCGGATGGATTTAGGTTCTGAATAAGATTTTAACATTTTCATAATTTTACCTCACATACTGACTTAAGTTTAACAGATAATTACTTGGTTTATCTTTTACGAAGTACGGATCTCCGTTCTCTGCGGTTAAAATATAACTGTGAAGCGTTCAAAAAAGATACAGGTGGATCCTTAAGAGAATTGTAATCGATTATCCATCCCCTTTATCAGGGATTTCCCTACACAGGCGCAGAATGCTGAGAGCATGGCGTAAGTTCATGGTCGTTTTCATTGCGGTTGCTAAAACTGCTGAGGGTATAGGGTTGTCCATCCCCTGCATATAATCAGGTCCATCGGCCATCGAGTCAAATAGTAATGATGAAAGGCAGCTCTCTGTTAAAGACCCGTTATTATCGAATTCATCACTTATGACAACCTGAGCGGCACCGCTTACTGATCTCTCCCCGGACTCTTTGAGTTTATTCCACTCCTGGCGAACCCAGCCTTTTGCACTTTCCTCTGCAATTAATTTTTACGTCCACTATAGTCGATCCATTTTACGGCGTGAAACATCAGTTCGGTCGAGTTTTTAAATCCCATTTTTTCCTTGATTCTGGATCGATAGGTTTCAATCGTTTTGGAAGCAAGGTGAAGCTGACGGGCGATTTCATTACTGCTCTTCCCATGGCCGATTAACTCAAATACCTCCAGCTCGCGATCACTTAACGTATCAAGCGGTGATTTATCTACTTCCTGTCTTCCCATCATCGCACCCATCAACAGTTTTTCATTCATTTCATCACTGATATAAATACCCCCGTTGATAATTTTTCTGGCAGCCTTCAGTAATATCTCACTTGATTCAAATTTCATTACATATCCCTTTGCGCCGGCACGCAGGGCCCGTTCGGCATACAATGACTCATCATGTCTTGAGACCATCAGAATTTTCTGGTCAGGTTTTTGAAAGAGAATATTTTTTACAAGTTCAATGCCATTCATACCGGGCAGGGATACGTCCACAACCAGTAGATCCAATTCATAATCATCCAGATTTTTTAATACCTCTTCAGCCCGGTCAAGTTGTAAAACCACTTCATAACCAGGTTCCGATTCCAGCGTACTGACCAGGCCTTTTCTCATCATCGGATGATCGTCAACAATGAGAATTTGTTTTTTGAAAGAATTTGTCATAACCAAATATTCTAAAATTGAAGGAATGATTGACAGTTTTTTATAATTGAGTCTTCTCATGCGGAATAATGCACCGAACCTGTGTCTTCTCTTCTTCGGTGCGGGTTATTTCAAGAATACCTCCCAGAATTCCGGCCCGATATTTCATGATTTCTATTCCCATTCCCTGGTGATTTTTTATCTCAGGGTTAAAACCTTTACCGTTATCCTCAACAACCAATGATAGATGCCGGCTGGAATTTGACAGGCGGCAATTTATCTTATCTGCATCTCCGTGTTTTACCGCATTATTGATCGACTCCTGGACAATCCTGTATAGATTTAAAGCTATGGAGTGTTTATCGGTCACGTCATCGATATTGCCGTTTTCAATATACTCACATTGTATCCCGAACATTTTTTCCACCCTGTTACTCAGATTTTCGAGAGCAAGCCCCAACCCATTCTTTTCAAGATCAACCTGGGCCATGCCGTGTGAGAGTGTACGGGCGTATTCGTCTGCTTCCTGCACCATGTCTGCAATCTCTTGCACCTCAGAAGCGCCGGGAACCCCATTCGCCAATAGTTTCCGGGCCAGGTTCTCTGACACCATCCGGATCCCCGTAAGCATTTGCCCGAGTCCGTCATGCAGATCCTGGCCAATTTTTCGGCGTTCCTCATCCCCAATATGTAAAACCCGCCGCTCGAGCTCCTTGCGTGTTGAAATATCCTTGATAATTCCGGAAAAAATGCGATTGCCCTCCCATTTTACATCACTCACCGCTAGGTCAATGGGAAAAATCGAACCGTCTTTTCTGAGTCCCTGTACTTCCCTGCCAATACCGATAATCTTTTTTTCACCGGTTTCAAGATAATTTTGAAGATACGAGTCGTGTTGTTCACTGTATGGAACCGGCATCAGCATACTCACATTCCTGTTGATCACTTCATGCTCTTCATATCCGAACATCTTCCGGGCCGCCTGGTTAAAGCTCAATATCCGCCCTCTTTCATCGATGGTAATGATCCCATCCACACTGGCTTCCAATATGGCCTGTATTCGGGACTGGCTTTCCACTAATTCTTTATTGGCCTGTTCAATTTCCCGTTGACGAACCTGCAACTGATTTTTTTGTTCTTCAGACTTGTCCAAAAGGCTCTGAATTTCGATCTGGTTCGCTATCAGATTTTCCGTCATTTTTTCCAATGCGATTCCCAGCTCATCTTCGTCCCCCTTTGGTTCAATCCGCCTATCGTAATTACCCTCTCCCAGTGAATTTGCATGACGGATCACATTTCTAAGATACCGGATCGACTCGTTTGCACGTCTCGCCAAAACACCCAGCTCATCCTCTCTTTGGATCTTCACCGGATCTCCGAGCTCACCCCGGCTGATTCTCGAAAATACATCGACGAGTTGTTGAATCGGATCGGAGATTGTTCTGGCACAATACCAGGCCAAAAAAATGGAGAACCCCAACAGGCCAAACCCGAAGATCAGAATCTTTTTACCCAGCTCATTAACCGGAATAAAAATCTCCGCTGTGTCCACCTTACCGACAATTCCCCAGTTCAAGCCCGGAATTTTTTTCCAAACCGCCCCGACTTCGACCCCCCTGTAGTCTGTTGAAATCCCTTTTCCATTTATTCCCCGGGCTACCTGCTGTACCGGCAAAGCCAACTGACTTCCCATAACAATCTCAGGCGGCTGGTCCGCATGTCTCAATTTTGTAATAAACTCCAGCCTGTCAGAGTCGATTGCAAAAAGCAGCACTTCTCCGGTATTCCCCAGTCCAGCCCGATATAGGCTGATTTCATTTAAAATGTTACCGGTGATCGTCAGGGCTACAACTCCGGCAAATTCACCACTTTCCAGGTTTCGGATCTCTTCAACAATTAACAAATTTTGATTTCCGTTTAAAGAATTAGGGTGATCTTCGCTGAAATGGATCCCTCCTTCCCGTACACGTTGGAAAGCAGAATCCGGTATCTGATCACCCACCCTGGCAGCACCGGTACTGGATACAATCGTACCGTTTGCATCCCACACCTCTATCCTTTCAATGGACGATTCCAGGTTCATAACTCCTTCCTCCTGGTCTGTCTGATAATTCTTTTTTACGTGCTCGTATATTAATTCGATATGTTCCTGCAGGCGTTGAATAACAAACGGGTCATGAACCCCGTCCGGCCGCAATTGCCTCGGAAGGTAGGTACCGCCGATTTGCCTGGCCTGTTCAACCCGCAGTTGTACGACATGAGTGATATCCGAGATTCTGGAGTCGACAACCGCTTCCAGTGAGTCGATTTGCTGCTGAACCAGGGCTTCTTTGGCATTGTGGTAACTGAGTGCTCCTACGATCACAATCGGCAGGATCGCGAGGAGTGTGAATAAAAGGAGAAGTTTTGGTTTGATGTTCATCCCTGCATCCCGTTTGTTAGCAAACGAACTGGTTTCAGATTATCATTTTCTTACTATTCCAATTCGGGTTCATCAGATCATTTGAATCATATATTTTAGGAATGGGTTGATGTTATCCCATAACTAGTAACTGTATGTTATACACTATTATCCACCAATACTACAGTATATCTTTAATTTTCCGGAGCATGGAAGAGGGAATCCCTTACTTTCATGTCGGAGTTATCCCTACATTTGTGAACGAAACTATTTTTTAATAGCCTGGTTTCTAACCAATTGAATGAACACCGCCTTACAGAACTTATTTCGGATCAGAAAAATACCGGCCGGTGTCATACGATTAATCTTTGAAAAATTTCATTCACTATTTAGACTGTAACAAATCTGAAAACTCAATCCTTCCTGGAGTCCTTTCTAACGAACATCCTTAATTTCCTATGAATATCGTCTCACCGGAAGAAGCTGTCCACCACATACAATCCAGGGATCACATCTTTATTCACACAGCCGCAGCAGCTCCTCAGCAGCTCATCCGTGCCTTGACGGCACGACATGCAGATCTTCGAAAAATTCAGATCTTTCATCTGCACACAGAAGGAGAAGCCCCCTATGCCCGACCCGAATATAGGGAAAGTTTTAAAACGCACGCTTTTTTTACCGGTAAAAATGTACGTCCGGCGATGAAAACCGGAGAAGCCGACTATATTCCGATCTTCCTGAGTGAAGTCCCCCTCCTGTTTAACCGCGGAATTATCAATCTAAACGCAGCCCTCATCCATGTTAGTCCGCCGGACAAGCACGGTTTCTGCTCACTCGGGGTTTCCATTGATGCAACCCGTGCTGCTATCCTTAATGCAGATACCGTCATCGCTCAGATTAACCCCAACATGCCCCGGACTCACGGGGATGGTCTCATCCACAAGAGTGAAATACATTATGCCATCGAGTCGGACGATCCGTTGCCGGTTCATGAGCCTGGAGAACTTACTGAAACCGAGCTCAGAATCGGAGAATATTGTGCCGGACTCATTGAGAACGGGGCTACCCTGCAGATGGGAATCGGCAACATTCCCGATGCTGTCCTTGCATCGCTGACAGATCACAGGGATCTGGGAATCCATACGGAAATGTTTTCGGACGGGCTGATCCCCCTTATCGAATCGGGAGTAGTGAATAATACGCAGAAAAGGGTACACCCGGGGAAAATTGTAGCCTCTTTTGCAATGGGCACTCGCAAATTGTATGACTTTATGGACGACAATCCCCTGGTTCAAATGCTTGACTGCGCCTACGTGAACGATACCTCTGTGATCCGCAGAAACCCTAAAGTCACGGCCATCAACAGCGCCATTGAAATTGACCTCACCGGGCAGGTCTGTGCAGATTCTATTGGCACGGTGCAGTACTCGGGGGTCGGCGGACAAATGGATTTTATCCGGGGAGCCTCGCTTTCGCCTGGCGGCAAACCGGTTATCGCTCTCCCATCGGTCACAGGAAAGGGTGAATCTAAAATTGTCCCTTTCCTAAAACAGGGAGCAGGGGTGGTAACTACCCGGGCGCACGTTCACTATGTCGTAACCGAATACGGTGTAGCCAATCTCTACGGTGAAAGCCTGAGACGACGGGCCCGTGCTCTCATTAAAATCGCCCATCCGGATCACCGTGAAGAGCTTGAAAAAGCAGCTTATGAACGGTTTCAAACGATCTAAATCTGTCAAGGATGACGGATTCAAACAATTTTTTAAGCCGGAACAAACGTACCCCATTAAGCCTTCAAGTATATTCTTTTATAAACAAGGTTACATATCGAACGTGACGCTGCCCGGGATCTGTAAGGTATGATAACACGATGTTTTAACGCCACCGGGCGTAATACAGTAGCAGACGGATACGACTGTTTATATAAATCGCAATACAGCGCAAAACCATGACAGCAAAAGAATGTACTAAGCCTGGCTGTAGTGAACCTCCGGCAGTTCCCGAAGCAGTTTTGCACTCCACTCGGCCGTGATGTCCCTTTGGGGACTGGCCAGCATCTCATAGCCGACCCGAAATTTTTTTACGGTAGCCGAACGGAGCAACGGTGGATAGAAATGCATGTGAAAATGCCACTCCGGGTGTTCTTCACCGTCGGTCGGTGCCGGATGAAATCCAGCCGAATAAGGGAAAGAAATATTAAAAACGTTGTCGTACCGGATGGTTACCCGTCGGATCATGTCGGCAAGCAGTTTTCTCTCCTCATCTGTCATCTCTGTAAACCTCCCGAACGGCCTGCGGCTGATCACCAGGGTTTCAAATGGCCAAAACGCCCAGAAGGGAACCACCCCCACAAAAGCGTCATTTTCCACAACCACCCGCTCTTTCAGTTCAAGCTCCTGTTCCAGGTAATCTTCAAGCAGGGTGGACCCGTGCTCTTCATAATATTCTTGCTGTCGGCTCCATTCTTTTCGGGGTTCATCGGGAATCGTTTCCTGAGCCCAGATCTGCCCGTGCGGATGGGGATTGCTACACCCCATAATCTCTCCCTTGTTTTCAAATATTTGCACATAGTTGATAAAAGATTTCTCTCCCAGCTCCCGGTATTGTGCGGTCCATAAATCAACCACATTTTCTACCTGGTTCAGTGTCATTTCAGGGAGAGTCAAATCGTGTCTTGGCGAGAAACAAATCACCCGGCAGATTCCCTTTTCAGTTCGTGAATACAGCAGATGATTCTTCTCGTAGACACACTCTGCCGTATCAGCCTCCAACGCACTGAAATCATTTTTAAATACAAACGTGGAAGTGTAGTCTGGATTTCGATTCCTGCCGGCTCTCTCATTTCCCGGGCACAGATAACAGTCCGGATCATAACCGGGCTTCGACTCCGTTTCCATTTTCTCCTGCTTTCCCTGCCAGGGCCTCCGGGTTCGGTGGGGGGAAACCTGTACCCACTCGCCTGTTAACGGATTCAACCTGCGGTGAGGCTGACTTTCAAAATCTATGTTACTTGATCGATTCAACAGGCTCCTCGTTTTTGTTTGAAAGAATCCTCGTACCGGACCCAATTTTAGCCGTATAAAATTCAGGAAAAAATCCAAACTTCGAATGATAGCCTGTTCCGATGATTTCCTTCACATCCTCAATCTGATCCACATAAACCAGATTGATCGTGCATCCTCCAAATCCTCCGCCCATCATGCGGGCTCCCGGCACCTCATCCAGTTTTTCGGCTTCATCCACGAGGAGATCCAGCTCCGGGCAACTCACCTCAAATAGATGACGCAATCCATTGTGAGACTCATACATAAGCTTCCCAAAAGAAATTAAATTACCATCCTCTAAATCCAGGCAGCCAGCCAAGACACGCTGATTCTCCTCAATTACATACCGGCATCGGTTATAAATAACCGGGTCCAGATGGTCGCGATGGTTCTTTAGCATCGTTAAAGTTACGTCACGTAAACTGTTAATCTCCGGATAGGTTTTTCTTAACACTTCCACCCCCTCTTCACACTGCCGGCGGCGAGTGTTATACTCGGAGCCGGCAAGTTCCCTTCGAACTTTTGTATCACATAAAAGAATACAAATTTCTTCCTGGTTGAAAGGATAATGAGAAAATTCCAAAGATCGGCAATCCAGCCGGATTACCCGATTTTGTTTTCCATGAAGACAAGCAAACTGATCCATGATTCCACACTGCACCCCTACAAAATCATTTTCAGCTCTTTGAGCCAATTGTGCCATCTCCAGTTTTGAAAGCTTCAAATCAAACAGGCCGGACAAGCCCATGATTATCCCTGCTTCCAGGGCAGCAGACGAGGACATTCCCGCACCGATCGGAATATCACTCCCGAAAACGCAATCAAACCCGCCGACTTCAACTCCAGCTTTCATGAGCTGATCGACACATCCGAGGATATAATTCGGCCAATGTTCGGGGCTTTTGTCAAGCGTTGCGGAGAGATCTGTTTCAAAAGCAACCTGATCCATATCCACAGCCCGCAGCCGAATTTTATTTTCATTATTGGGGGCGAGCGCCAGTACAAATCTCTTGTCAATAGCTGCCGGCAATACATATCCTTCATTATAATCCGTATGCTCCCCAATCAGATTGACCCGGCCGGGCGACTCGATGAGCATAGGCTTTGAATCAAAGTGCCGTTGAAACTCTCTGTAGATCTCCAGGGAATAGGCATTCATAAATGAAAATCGTTGATCATTACCATTTTGTTCAATTACATAATCATTAGATTTAAATACACCTTTGTATAAACAAGATGTAAAAAATAATAAAATAATTTATACGTCACCCCACTCACACATGTATCTAACCACCTTCATGCCGGGCAGGAATCAACACAAAAACCATATCCAAACCCCGATTAGAAGAACTCACAACCGATGAAATAAAATTGGATTCTGAACAAATAACAGCAGGCTGCCGAGCTATGGTGTTAGCGATAACATCATAGGAAAATAATGTAGATTAATCACTTTTCAATATTAACTCATAAATTTTCTAAACTTTTTCAGTAGCTTTTGAAAAATCATCTCTGATCGTTTCTTAAATGACAAAGACGGAAAACCTGAATACCCGAATAGATCGACATTATTTAAGCTGTGACTGGGGAACCACTTCCTTCCGGCTGAAACTTGCACATATTGAGGCAACCCAACCGGTGGCAGAAGTTTCGGGCTCCCGGGGGATCAAGAAGATGCATGAAATATGGAAAAGCCAACGGAATCGGAAGAACCGGTTAGAATCCTATTGTGCCTACCTGAAACAGAAAATTTCCTGTTTGCAACAAGCTGCCGGGCTGGATCTTGAGGGTCTTCCGGTTGTTCTGTCCGGAATGGGCTCCTCCAGCATCGGTTTAAGAGAATTGCCGTACAGCCGGCTTCCATTGGATTTAAATCATCCTGTATTGAAGATGGAAATCCTCGAGAGGACTTCCGGCTTTCCGCACGAGATCTTTCTAATATCCGGGCTTCAATCGTCAAACGATGTGATGCGGGGTGAAGAGACGCAACTCCTGGGAATCGTGTATCAGCATCAACTTGAAGACGGCTTCTGTATTTTACCCGGAACTCACAGCAAGCACATGACAATCCAAAACAGCCACCTGACTCAATTTAAAACTTACCTCACGGGTGAGTTGTTTGATCTGCTCGGCTCGCAAAGTATCCTGAAGAACTCCATAACCTCTCCTCCCGAAGATGCTCCCATTTCCGAAACATTCGAAGAGGGCATACAAAAGTCAGCCGATCAGAACCTGCTCCATTCCCTTTTTCAAATCAGGGCCGGGGATCTTCTATATAAAACAGGTCAGGCTGCCAACTACGATTTTCTCAGCGGACTGTTGATAGGAACCGAACTAAAAGACCTGAAAGAGGATTCCGCCCCCATACTACTTGCCGGTGAAAAACGGCTGCAGGCTTATTATTCCAGAGCATTGAATTTCCTTCAACTGAATCATCTGTCTGTCGATCCCGATGAGGATCTTACTCTGTTGGGCCACCATATTTTAATGAAAGAACAGGATTAAACGCAGAAGTATGAGGAAATGAGATGAATGGGAGTTTCCACAGCTTCCCTTCAGCCCCGCCTGCGGCTCGTTTCACGGCCCGGACCGTTGTACAAGGTCAAGAGAATGCCGAACGAGTTCACTGATTTTATCGAATTGTCCGTTTTGGATCAGATTTTCCGGAGCAATCCAGGAACCGCCGGCGGCAATGACGGAAGGATTCCGAAGATAATCCGATAAATTCCCGGTATGGACTCCTCCCATCGGGATGAATCGTATGCCGGTAGCCCGATAAGGGCCTTCCAGGCTTTTTACATATGAAATCCCCCCGAGAAGGTCAGCCGGAAAAAGTTTTAAGATTTTATAACCGTAATCCAGGGCTGATTCGATTTCAGACGGTGTTGAAACCCCCGGTATAAATGGAAATGAATTCTCACTTGCAGCCTTAACCACTTTTTCGTTCAAACCGGGCGAAAGCCCGAACCGGGCTCCGGCATCCTGTGCTGACTTTACCTGGCCGGCCGACAAGAGAGTCCCCGCTCCGATTTTCATCTCGGGAAACTCTTTTGCAATTGCCCGAATAGCCGCTGCGGCAACTTCCGTTCTGAACGTAATTTCCATTACGTTGAGGCCGGCCTCCAGATAGGTTTCGGCCAGAAACAGTGCAGATTCAACCTTATGCAGCGTAACAGCCGGCAAGAGTTTTTTTTCAAAAAAATGACTGTTCATCTGATTATGTTTTTTTCAGTCTTATATAATTCACAAAATTCCGGAAATTCAATAGTTGAGCATAAAAGATATCGGGCGAAATGATCTGTAACCTGATCCGGTGATACAATTCCCGCATAACATTTCATAATAGAAACCACCTTGCAATGGTCATTTGTATATACAGGTTAAGGCAGAGCAATAGCCAGAATACAGAGTTAAATTCCAGGTACAGCACAACAGAAGAAGCAGAGTCAACGGATCCATTCATCGACAGCAGGGCTCTGAGATGAATCCACTGCTATGCACAGCCACAGGAAGATCTGATTTTAAGCGTGGTAGTCACTTCGATATTTCCGATCGGCTCTTCCTTATTCTCAATAATTTTGACAAGTTTCTCAGCCGCCTTCTTCCCTACATGATAAGCTGGCTGGTGAACGGTTGTCAGCGGACAAGCCAACAGGTTTGCACGTATATCATCCGTAAACCCGGTAATTGCAATATCCCCGGGGATTGTCAGCCCTTTTTCATAAATGGCTTCCATCGCTCCAATTGCCACCGGGTCATTCACGGCTGCAACCGCTCTCGGCCACCGATCCTTCGGCAAATCCAAGAGTTTTTTCATCGCCTGGTACCCGCCTCGCTCATTATAACCACTTTCAACAATCCAGTCGAGTTGATCCGGCAATTGAGCTTCACGCAAAGCTTCACGAAAACCATTGAGCCTTTCTTTTCCGATGGTTACAGCCGGGGGACCACTTAAATAGGCAATTTTCGTATATCCATGATCAATCAGATGACGGGTGATCCGCCGGGAACTTATCCGGTCATCCACACTTATACAACTGGCTCCCACACCCTCAACACAACGGTCAAAAAAGACAAGGGGTAATCCGGAGTTAATAATTTGCTTGTAAAATGAAAAGTCTTCCACATTCTGAGAAGACGAAATCAGAATTCCGTCCACTCGTTTTGAACGAAGGGTATTGACGGCTTTTTTCTCTCTTTCAAATTCTTCAGCAGCATTTGTCAGAATAAGTTGGTAATTCGATTGATAGGTGACCTCCTCAATCCCCCTCACCACTTCGGGAAAAAAAGCATGGGAAATTTCAGGAATGACCACCCCGATCGTTTCCGTTTTTCTCGAAACCAGGCTTTTAGCAATATGATTCGGAGTATATCCCATACTCCTGGCCTGTTCAAGAACACGCTCACGGGTCTTTTGATTAACATTGTCTCTTTTGTTAATCACTCTTGAAACGGTCATCGGAGAAACCCCCAATGAATCTGCAATTTGTTTTAGTGTTACATTTGAACTCAAACTATCCCCTAAAGATATAGTTTAAAATATTTTAAGCTCTGTCAATAGCTTAAAAGAAGGCTTTGCAAAACCAAGATTTTTGTTCAAGTTCAAAGCCAGAGGGATTTT
>JBBDNC010000128.1:0-17557 GCA_040877875.1 Balneolaceae bacterium
AATTGGGCAAAAAGACGCTCATTTTTTGAACACGCAGTGATTTTGCAAAGCCTTCAATAAACCTTTTATATATGAAAGCAGATGTACTTGCGTTTGGTGCTCATCCGGACGACACTGAGCTGGGGTGTTCGGGCACCCTTGCCAAGCTGGCTAAACAGGGGAAAACAGTCGTCGTGGTGGATTTGACTCAGGGAGAAATGGGATCTCGTGGCACCGTCGGCACCCGATGGAAAGAAGCTCAAAAAGCCGGGGAAATTCTTGGGCTTGCCGCCCGTGACAACCTGGGCCTGCCCGATAGTGAATTAGCCAATACACGCGAGTTTCAAATTCCGATCATCGAACGCGTCCGGCATTTCCGTCCCCACATCTGCCTGATCAGCGCTCCGTTCGACCGTCATCCCGACCATGGGCATGCTGCAAGCCTGATCATAGATGCCCTTTACTACAGCGGCCTCCCCAAGATCGAAACTGTGGATCCCCAGCGCAAAAAACAGCCCCCTCACCGGCCGGCCCACATCCTGCATTATATGCAGGACCGTCCGTTCGAACCCGATTTCATCTTTGATATTACTGATACCATCGCCCTGAAAGAAAAGGCGATTAAAGCCTTTTCCACGCAATTTAATGTAGAAAATCCGGGCGATGAACCGGAAACCTACATTTCTGATCCGGAATATTTTGAAAGCATGAAAGCCCGGGCCCGTCATTTCGGGCACCTGGGTGGCTTCGTCTATGGAGAGCCCTTTAAATACGCTCAGACTCCGGTCCCTCTTGTTTCGCTGGATCCTTTTTTCGAAACTTCCCCGAAACGATAATTTGAATTTGTTTTATTCCCCGTGCCCTACATATCATATCAGCGGTTTCCGGCGGATATATGGCGGGCGATTTCTTCGAGCAGGAATCTGTGGGTAGCTTTATTCCCGGCTGTCACGCGTCTGCCGAATTTCCAGTCCTCACCTCCCTTCCAATCTGTAACCACGCCTCCGGCCTCTTGAATAATCAGGGCTGCAGCCGCCACATCCCAGACATTCAATCCATATTCAAAGAACCCCTGAAATCTTCCGGCAGCCACACAACAGAGGTCATACGCTGCCGCTCCCGGCCGGCGAATACCCTGTACGGTATCCATCAGGCTGCGCAGAAGTTTTATATATTCATCAATCAGGCTGTAATCACGATAGGGGAAACCGGTCCCCAGTAGTGCTTTTTCCGGTTCTTGCAGATCTGAAACCTGAATTTCATTTCCATTCAGCCAGGCCCCTTCTCCCCGCAAAGCTGTAAACTCTTCGTTACGATTGACTTCAATGACCACCCCGGCTTCAGGCCGGCCATCGATCCATAATCCCACGGATACACAATAGACCGGAAAACCGTGGGCAAAATTCGTCGTACCGTCAATCGGGTCTATAATCCACACACGGCCGGAATCAATATTCTGATGATCCGCCGTTTCCTCGGCAAGAAATTCATCCCCCGGGAAGAATTCTTTAATCACCTCCATAATTTTCTTTTCCGTAGCCAGATCCGCATCCGTTACAAGGTCATTCACTCCCTTATAGCGAAGATTTAACTCGTTTTTCCGATAGGATCTGACCACTCCCGCACCGGTTCGTGCAGCTTCCAGAGCTACTTCAAAATCCCTGGTCATTCTCGTTCCTCTTTCATCTTGTATTCAAAAATAGACGGACTACTTGTGTTCTTCTCGCCTGAATCGGTTTCGTCATCGGGGCCCGGAAATAATTCATCTGCCGGCGTACGTTCGATATGGCTGATTTCCCTCTGGGTTCTCGCCTGCATCTTCATGTACTTCCTCTTCTCTTCCATATTCTCCGTTTTTGTTTTTTCCGCAAGATCCTGAAGCAGCCGTTTCAAAAAATGCAGACGAAGAGGCTTGATTGTACTTTTTGCCGTCTTATAGGGATCTTTATCCCGCTTGAACCGGGCCCCTGTCTTTTCGTGATGGCGTTCACTGGCAGAATACCGTTCCAGCATCACATCTCCCACCAGCCTCGGATACGGCGCTTCCCGGTGGGCATAGTGTTCTACACTGACCTCTTCCTCCTCCTGGTGACGCTGAATAATATCGCAATAAAAATTTCTCAATTCATCATCTTCAAACAGGTTTTCATTGCACAACCGTCCGATATAATCGATCATCTTCTCGCCATACTGGATCATCAGCCGGATGAGTTCAATTTCGTAATGGGGCCTTTTTTTTGCGGAGCTTTTCATCCGGAGTGGCTGGCCGGAATCCGGGCCCGACCGGCGTCCGGCCGGTTCACCGAATTCCCGTGCTGGGATCGGGGGTGGCTGAGGCGGTTTCCCGGGGGCAGGCTCATTCCGGGGGGCCTGACGTCCCGATGACTTGCGTGACTTACGTTTTTTTTCGGTCAGGATTTTTCTGAGCTGATCAAAAAGTTCCTTGTCGCTGCTGTTTCGATATTTTTGGGTTTTTTGATGAAGATGCTGGACATAAACCTGCCGGGCCAGTTCATCCGGCATTTCAGCAATACTTTCCAGGATACTGGCGATGAGGGTTGTCCGGTCGCCCGGCCGCTCCATCTCTCCCTGTTCTTCAGCCTGACGAATCCGGAAGGTGACAAAATCAGAGGCTTCCTTCTTTTTCAGTTCCCTGAAGGAATCCTGTCCGAACTTTTTAACAAAGGAGTCTGGGTCTTCATCCGAGGGTAGTTCCAGCAATTCGACATCCATTCCTTCCGACAGGGCAATATTAATTCCCCGTTTCATAGCAGCCTGACCGGCACTGTCCGAATCGTAGATCATAACCAGGCGTTTACCATATCGTTTCAGAATACGAATCTGCTGGGATGTCAGGGCAGTCCCGCTCGATGCCACCACATTTTTGATCTCATGCTGATGCATCGTAATAACATCCGTGTACCCTTCCACCAGGATCACTTCTTCGTGCTTTCGGATCTCATTTTTTGCAAAATTAACCCCATACACAACTTCACTCTTGTTATAGACGCTCGTCTGGGCCGAGTTGATATATTTTGCTGTTTTCTCATCGCCCAATACGCGGCCGGCAAATGCAATGACTTTTCCCGACGGACTAAAAATGGGAAAGATCAGGCGTCCGCGGAAGGTGTCATAAAACCCGTCGCCCCTTTTGCTCGGCTTGATCAGGTCCGCCTTTTGAAGATATTCTTCCCGGATCCCTTCTCTTTTAGCTTCATTCAGCAGGGCCTCTCCATGGCGCGGAGCATAACCCAGCCCGAAAGATTTGATGACCTGACCGTCGTAGCCTCTTTTTTCAAGGTACTTTCGGGCCTTATCCGCTTCATCCGACTCTTTCAACAGGCGAAAATAATAGAGTCCGGCGAACCTCAAGGCATGGTAGATCCCCTCCCGTTCCTGGTGTTTCTGATCCTCTTCGGGTGAATGTTCCTCCGGAAGGTTCACCCCGTAGCGATCTGCGAGGCTGCGTAATGCTTCATTAAAACCGACTCCCTCCATCTCCATGATAAAACTGAAAATATCCCCGCTCGCCCCACACCCGAAACACTTATAAATGCCAAGGCGGGGAGTCACATTAAATGAAGGTGTTTTCTCATCGTGAAACGGACAAAGACCCACGTAACTGTTCCCCGACCGTTTCAGGCGGACATAATCGCCAACCACTTCCACAAGGTCGGCCGTTTCCCTAATTTCTTCTTTTTTTTCGTCTGAAATCATGAGTATTTTTTGAAAAACCTGGAGATTTCCCGATCAAAATGATAGGCAATTCAGGAATGAAATTCAGGGTTGAGTTGCATCAAAAATGACAACCCGGTCCTTTCAAAGAGTATCCGTTTTGCCGTCCGGTTCAGGGTTTCATCTTTCTTTAGTATTCCACCCGGCAGTGCAAATAAACCGGTTGCAGATATAATGCATTCGCAGCATATTACAGCCTTGTAACCGTTCATTGGTTTTATATTTATACAAAATAATCTATCTATTCAATCTATCGGATAAAGATGAAGAAAGAAATCAACGATTTTGTCAGCCTTCTAAACCCGGAACTGAACCAAATTTTCAATATGAGCATCGGGGAAGCGGAAGAACGTATTGCTTCCGGTGAGCCTGAAAAGGTAAGGTCGATCGACGGTTCGTTTGCAATCGTAAAAAAGGTAGGTCAACAAGTTTTTATGGCCAGGTCGATTGGCCGGCCCATGCGTTACTTCATGGCCAAGCAGGAAGAAGGCCCCCTGCTGATTGTTGCCGAACGGATCGATGAAATCCACAGCTACCTGAAGGACCTCGGCCTGCATCACCAGTTTAATCCTTCCTACACCCGGATGGTACCGGCCCATTACCTGGTCCGGCTGGATGTGGTCGGCTGCCCCGATCCGAGTCCGGACTACGAACGATATTTCACCCCTGAACGAAATCAATTCTCGGCAGACCTGGATCAGATCGGGGAAAATTATATCCGTGCTCTCGCTTCCGAATGCCGTAAATGGCTTAAAATGATCCCGGAGGATCAACCTGTAGGGGTTCTGTTTTCCGGCGGAATCGACAGCGGGTCGGTCTTCCTTGTGTTGTATCACCTGATGTTGAAAATGGGCCTTTCTCCTGCCAGGTTAAAAGCCTTTACCCTAAATGTGAACAACGGGCCGGACGCCGACCAGGCCTTTCGGTTTTTGGATGAACTGGATCTTTCCCTTTTCCTGGAAGTGATGGATGCCGAGGCGAAAGAACTGGACTATAAAGAAACCATCCGTGTGATTGAAGATTATAAACAGCGTGATGTGGAAGCTGCCACTGTAACCCTGACGATCTGCAAGAAAATCCGGGAGCGATACCCCGAATGGAAATACCTGGCCGACGGAGACGGCGGGGATGAAAACCTGAAGTCCTACCCGATTGAGGAAAACCCGGAACTGACCATTCGCAGTGTATTGAATAACTCCCTCCTCTATCACGAAGGATGGGGAGTGGATAAAATCAAACATTCACTGACCTATTCGGGCGGACAAAGCCGCGGCCATGTCCGCAACTACGCCCCCGCCAAAAGATTCGGGTTTGAAGGTTTCAGCCCCTTTACCCTGCCGAATGTTATCGAGGTATCGGAGGGAATTCCTTTTATTCAACTTACCGACTGGAACCATGAAGAGCTCTATGCGCTGAAAGGTGAAATCGTAAAACGGGGAGTGAAAGCGGTAACCGGGCTGGAGATGCCGGTCTACCCGAAACGCAGGTTCCAGGAAGGAGTGGCTGAAAAAGAAGACTTCTATAATATTTTTCCGGACAACGAACAGGAATACAGGAATTACTTTCACTCCCTCTATGCCCGTTCCGGATAACGATTTTGTTACACATTTGCGTCCGCCGAAGAACAGGGTGGATCCGACACGTCCCTATTTCTGGCTTCAGGAAAAGGAACCGGGACGGGACGGAACCCTGCAGGACGTCCATACCCTTTTTCTGACCAACACGGAATGTCCCTTCAAATGTGTGATGTGTGATTTGTGGAAGGATACTTTGAGCCAGCCCACACCGGCCGGCGCAATTCCACAACAGATCCGGTATGCCCAAAACTGCCTTTCTCCCGGCGCTTCAACCGTGAAACTGTACAACAACGGTAATTTTTTCGACACGAAGGCGATCCCTCCCGAGGATCATCCTGCAATCTGTTCGCTTTTATCTACCTATTCCCATGTTATTGTTGAGAACCATCCAAAGCTGTGCAACCCTGTTATACCTGAATTTCGGGACCGGCTCAGCGGTTCGCTGGAAATTGCCATGGGGCTCGAAACCGTTCACCCGAAAGTGCTCCCTGCCCTGAACAAGCAAATGACGACAGAGTTGTTTGCACGGTCAACCGAATATCTTTTGCAAAACAACATTTCGGTGCGGGCTTTTATCCTGTTAAACCCTCCGTTTCTTACCGACCCGGACGAGAATATCGAATGGTGCCTGAAGTCGGTTCAATTTGCTTTCGATCAGGGGGTTGAGTGCTGCTCGATTATTCCGACCCGAACCGGAAACGGGGCCATGGAGAAACTCCAAGATGAAGGAGACTTTGTTACTCCGACTCTGAATGCCCTTGAAACCGTCTTTAAAGAAGCTCTCGTAATGGATTCCGGCAGGGTCTTTGTCGACCTGTGGGATCTCGATCGATTTTCAGAATGCAGGGTGTGTCTTGAAGCCCGAAAATCCAGGCTGCACAATATGAACCTCCATCAGAAAATCCTGCCCGAAATTCCCTGTCATTGCAACGGATCCGGTAATCTTTAAACAAGGGTGAAAACCCTATACACTCCAGATGGACGAATCTACGGTTGATATGACTATCATCGGGGCCGGCTTTGCCGGGTCATTGGCCGCTCTGTGCCTGAACCAGGCAGGTTTCCGCGTTCGCCTGATTGAAAAAGACCGTCATCCCCGCTTTACCATCGGTGAATCGTCTACGCCCATTGCCGACATGATCCTGCGGGAAATTTCTGACAGGTATCATCTGCCCTGGCTGAAACAACTGTCCAGGTACGGAAGCTGGCAGGAGCATTATCCCGAAGTCACCTGTGGCATCAAAAGGGGGTTCAGCTACTACCGTCACGAATCTGGCCATACGTTTCAAAGTACTCCCCGGCACAGTCATGAACTTTTGGTAGCCGCCAGCAGCGATTCTCAAAATTCAGACACCCACTGGCTGCGATCGGATGTGGATGCACTGCTTGTC
The DNA here is from genome assembly GCA_040877875.1 of Balneolaceae bacterium. Lineage (GTDB taxonomy): Bacteria > Bacteroidota > Rhodothermia > Balneolales > Balneolaceae > JBBDNC01. The sequence continues at coordinate 6,683 of JBBDNC010000128.1, forward strand.
GATAAAGTCATCGAAGCGGGAATCCCCTATCACGACCAAACGGAAATCACCTCTTGCCAGAAAAATAGTGCCGGGGTTTGGGAGTTTGTTGCCGAAACCGGGGAGGATCGTATGACTTTCCGGTCCCCCTTTTTTATGGATGCCACCGGCTCCCCTTCATTCTTGAATAAATTCCTGGGCATCGAATCTGTCTTTAATGAATTTGAAACAAATTCGCTTGCACTCTATTCCCACTTTGAAAATACGGAGCGTTGGTCGGCTTATTTGGCCGGGCAGAACAATGATACGGATGATTATCCGTACGACCCGGATCACTCCGCCCTGCATCATCTCCTGGATGAAGGCTGGATGTGGATGCTCCGCTTCAACAACGATTTGCTGAGTGCAGGGTTCCTGTTTGATCTGAACGACAAGGAGTTCTCGACAGACCCGGAAATTCCTGACAGGGCTCTCTGGAATCAAACTTTGGGAAAATACCCGTCTCTCCGAAAAATATTCTCAGAGAGTCGTCCGGCTGGTCAGCCTGGAAAACTGATCCGCTCAGCGCGGCTTCAGCGGCGGTTAACTCAACTTTTTGGTGAGGGATGGATCGCCCTGAATCATACGGCGGGCTTTATCGACCCTCTTCACAGTACCGGAATCGCCCATACTCTCGTCGGACTCGAGAAAGCCCTTGACATTCTTAAAGATCATTTTCACGAACCGGCCACACTCAGGGAACAATTTGAATCGTACCAGAAAGCTTTCTTCAGGGAGTTGGAACTGATCGATCTCCTGGTTGCCGGCTGTTACCAAACCCGGCGGAATTTCCCACTGTTCACTGCCTGGAGTATGCTCTACTTCACCTGTACGATTCAATATGAACAGCAAAGGCTTCGCGGAACCCCCCCTGCGCATTTTTTAGATGCCGGGAATGAGGAGCTTTTCAGTATCGTGGCAAATTCTTATGACGAATTGCAACGACTGTCTGACAATGAGCGGGCAGCCGGGAGCAAAACCTTGATTGAGAGAATCCGCAGGAAAATCGAACCGTACAATCTCGTGGGACTCCTGGATGATTCAAAAAACAATATGTATACTCACACCGCCGTAAGGCTTTAAAAAACAACCTTCTTCCATCTATTCGAAATACCTCCCTCTTTCCATATTCAGCCCTCCGGTACTTCTAATCATTCAGATCATTAAAAAAAGAATGAATACTCCCCCTTCAGCCATCAGATCCTAAAAGACGGCAATATACTGGCTCACGGCAAGCACCCGGGAAGAACCCTCAAGGACACTCTCATGCGGAACTCAGCCACAATTCCACCCCCAAGCTAAGACACTTCCGCCGGCGGATGACTCACTGACCTACTGGTAACTGCTGCCAGAAATCAGTCCCATTTCGGTGCAAAAGTCGGATTCGTCAACCTCAATTTTTGATCCAGGCCGTCAATTTCCTCAAAGTGCTGGTCCGAAAGTTCAAAATCAAAAATGTCGATATTTTCTTTCAGGTGTTCCTCCGTTGCGGCTTTGGGAATTGCAATGACATTCTCCTGTTCAATCAGCCATCGAAGGGCAATTTGAGAGGCTGATTTTCCATATGCCTGGCCGATTTTAGCCAGCGTCTCATTCTCCGGCACCTTTCCCTTGGCAAGGGGGCTGTATGCAGAAACCAGGAAATCATGGTCATACGAATATTCCAGCAGGTCAAATTGGCCCAGGAAAGGGTGAAATTCCACCTGGTTACAAAAAATCGGGACTCTTAATTCCTCAACCGTTTGCCGGATCCAGCTCATTGAAAAATTACTCACCCCGATATTCATCGCTTTGCCTTGGTCACGGAGTACCAGCATGGCTTCAAAAGTCTGTTTAAGGGATACCTGTTCGTTTGGCCAATGGATCAGCAACAAGTCCACATAGGGGGTACGCAACTCCTTGAGGCTTCCTTCAACGGTTTGAAGCAGATCATCGTGTTCCAGATTCGTATGCCAAACCTTAGTTGTGATAAACAGATCTTCCCGATCAACATTTGACTGGTAAACAGCCTCTCCGATCTCCCGTTCATTCTTATACATCTGGGCCGTATCAAAATGTGTATATCCGAGATCAAGAGCTTTTCTAATAATCTGGTAGCATTCCCTCCCGTATAACTGGTAGGTTCCCAATCCGATTTCAGGTACGTTGATACCCTGAGCTGTTTTATATTGCATGAAGCTTGTTTTTCACTAGTGGCGTGTCAACCATGCGATATGGTGGTTGTCGAAGAGATTTTGCCGTCTGGCAATGCAAAAAACCGGTGCATAGCAAAGCTACGTACCTGTTTTTTAAAGAAGCCAGCCGGCAAAAGATCGAGGCTTGGCCCCGTAAGAGTATGGTTGACACGACACTAATTGATTGAGGTTAAAATTTGAACGTTTTTATTGATTGTATAACCCAAAAAGTTTTGATCACAAAATTTTACACTATTCTTGTATCCATTGAATAAGCATCATCTCTATATGAACACGGCAGCCTTAGAATGAAATTTCATGACATCATATGCAAGCGGTAGGCTGATAAATCATTCAACATCTCTTTCATTCAGTACTTTTTTATTTGATCAGCGTCATTTTCCTTGTAAGAACACGGCTTCCCAATTCGAGCTGTACGATGTAAATGCCGCTGGGCATCTCTGTTGCATCCCATGTGAGAATATGTTCTCCCTGTTGCAGAGGTTCGTCCAGGAGCAAGGCTACGCGTTGTCCAACGATATTATAAACCCCTACGTTCACATGGCGCTGTTCGGGTAAATAGAATTTAATATTTGTAGTGGGATTAAACGGGTTCGGAAAATTCTGATATAACTCCACTTTATCCGGCTGTTCCTCTCCTTCAGATTCTTCGGAGGCCGCCTTCATAGGGTCGGGATTCACCTGTATCGAAAAGCGGTGGCCGGATGGGAGCTGATTGACCGGGTGGATTCCGGCCTCAGCAGAAAAGTCATACTCGTCGGGTGTATAGGAATTCGACTCAAAATGATAGCTGTTTTCCTGCCGCATATCTACGCTAACCCCGGTTATGTGATCTACCAGCGTTAAAGTCCATAAATCCGGGATATTTTTCAACTCCGGCCAGCTTATCGTAAAAGCCCCTCCCACATTCAACGTTACTTGCCCCAAACGTACTTCAAATGCAGCTTCAGGATTCAGCGGACGCGCCTCCTGGGCCAGAAATTGTTGACGGGACTGCTGATCTCTTAAAAAATAAAGCAGGGCTGCTTCGGGAGATGTTCGCTCCTGACGGAAAAGCGGCCATAATTTTTCATTGTCAAACGGGTCCGCTCCGGCCTCTGCCTCTTCATGAAAATACAGCACTGCGGCTTCATCGATAAATTGGCGGTTTTGCGCTGTACTTCCCCTTAATTCCATTGCAATATACCTTTCCTGTTTCTCCACCTCTCTTTCCTGGCTTGGTGCGTTCCGGAAACGTACCGACCCGGCATCCCGGTTTTGAATCAGAAAACCTTGCCAGGGGTTGATTTTGTGATTTTGCAGGGTGGACAGACGAAATGTTTTTCTTACAGGATCCCATACCTGCCCCACACGGCTTGCAAATTCTCCATTCACCGGAATCAGTTGCCTCAGATCCATTGTTTGAATAAAGGGATTCCCAAGAATTTGCCAGCCGGATTCAGACGGGGCCAGGTCCGTCCGGATCTCCACATCCCCCTGGTGGTTCAGTTCGCTTGCCATCAAAGGTTTCACATCTGCCTGCTCTGTCTCCCGGCCCCGGGTAAGAAAACCTGATCCGGGTTGAAGGGAGCGGCCGGATCCGGCCTGCTCCATACTCTTGTTTTCCTGTTGAAAGTAAAGCTCCCCGGAGCCTTCGGTATTCATCCCCCTTTGCAGCAGATAGCCGGGGGAGGACATCAAATGCCAGGAGCTGTACGGTTCAGGAACATAGGTATAGATGCGTTCAGTGACTCCCGGCAGACCTGGGGATCCGTACAATTGATTTTGGATCCGGGTTTCGGATGACTGGAATTCACTTAATGAAATATATCCGTCATCAGCCGCCAAGACAGAGCGAAGTTCCCATGCAGCTCCTTCCCTTCTTTCATCGTAGGCCGCCCGTACGATTCGTTCATTGTCATAAACCAAATCAATCAGGCCGCCATGAGAGGGGATATAAAGGTCTTCCATTTCGTAATCCAACTCAATCCCCTCTTCAGAATTCCCGCGGTTGCCGACTACCCCCATCCCATAGGGGGCTATCCTGAACGGCCGGCGAATCAAATATTCACTTCCCCCGGATTGAATTTGCAGCCCCCTCAGATCAACCTGTTCGGGAGTCCGGTTATAAATTTCAAAATATTGCAGATTTTCCCCGTTCATTCTGTAAGACGGCAGAATTTCCGTAATGGCTAAATCCCCCGGTCTGAAACTGTGTGCATATTGATATTCTTCAGGCTCCAGTTCGAAATGTTGTAAGGCAAAGGCATCCACTGCACCTTCACCGGGGGGGGTATTCCAGTGAATTTGCAATTCCAGTACATCTCCATCCTCCAGCATTAGATCTTCAAGCAGCAAATTCAAACCCGCCGTCTGCCATTCGTCCGAAACTCTGCCAAAATTCCCGGAATTAAAGATCCGCTCCCCGGTATCTGCCCGGTCCGGCTGAATTTCCGAACCTTCCACTCCCTTGTTCACCAGTTTTAAAGTGATCGGCCGATCACCCGCGTTTTGATAAGCAAAGAGAAAAGAAATCCTGATCCGGTCAAGGTTCTTCCCCGTATTGTTTTCGATAGGCAAGCTTATGAAAATGCCGGAAGTTTGCCGGCCCGGCCGAAATGCCAGAAATCTTTCAATTCCCTGATTCAGGATGAAATACCCGCTTTCAAGTTCCCGGGCACTTCTTTCTGTCAATTGAATACCTGAAACGGAAGCAGGCAAAATTGAAGAGAGATTTTCAATCTCCGAAAGGTCGGAGGGATTGACTTTCCAGAGATTATCCCCGGATAAGTCCGTGACCGTACTAAACTCCAGTTCAAACGGCTGCAGGTTTCCCATTCTCACTTGAGCAGATAATTCACTCCCCCCAAAAAAGAGAAGCAGTAAGCAAGTGAAAAAAGCAATATGTCGTTTTTTATATCTGCTTTGTAGCGTTTTTCCCATGAACAATAATCATACGAATAAAAGGTCACAACATGGGTCATATCACCGGTTAACGGACACCGTCTCCGTCATGTGGAGGATACGATCATGAGCATGAAAGGATATTTTTAAACAATATCCCCTATATATCTAATAAAATGATTTTACAACAACTAAACCACACAAATATCAAATAATAAGTTAGCATATGTAGATTTAACGAAGATCGGGGAAATATATGGCCCACACCTGAGAAAAAGATTTGAGGGAGCGGCAGAGAAGCTGTCAGCCCCGGTCTGCAGAACCCGGAATGTCAGGATAGCCTTATACAATGGAGGGAACCCTTGAGTGTTCCACTATTCTTAATGGAGGTAAAAAGGAGTTATTTTTCTCCATTTGCCGGCTGACCTCTACCCCCCAAACCGGATGTTTGACGGCAATAAATCAGTCGTCAAAGTGCAGGTCGCCAAGCAATCCTTCCGTATGAGCTACGGCAACGGATACTGCAGCATCTCCCGTAATGTTGACGGCAGTTCGGATCATATCGAGAATTCGGTCGACTCCTAAAATCAAGGCAATTCCCTCCACAGGTACCTGAATAGCCTGCAAAACAATTACGAGCATGATAATTCCGGCTCCCGGCACCCCGGCCGCACCGATGGAAGCAAGAGTGGCGGTGAGAACGATTGTCAGTTGCTGGGCGATCGACAAGTCCATACCAAGAGCCTGGGCGATAAATACGGCGGCGACCGCCTGATACAAGCTCGTACCATCCATATTTATTGTAGCTCCGACCGGAAGTACAAAACTGGACACTTCTTCGTGGACACCGAGATTTTTTTCAACCCTTTCCATGGTAACCGGCAGGGTCGCCGCACTGGAACTTGTGCTGAAGCCAAGGAGTACCGCCGGCCGGATTGCCCGGAAAAAATCTCTTAATTTCATTTTACTGAACAATTTGAACAGACCCGAATAGACGATAAGTACATGCAGAAATAAACCGATGATAACAGCAAGACAATACCAGCCCAAAGCCTGAAGCAGAGTTAACGCCTGACCGAGATCATCCCCCGCCAGATCCACAATCACGGCCGCCATCAATGCAAACACTCCGTACGGGGCGGTTTTCATGATAAAGTCCACGATTTTTATGACCACATCATTGAGAGCTTCGAAAAAATGGATGAGGACCTCCCCTTTTTGCAAAGGAATATTGATAATCCCGATCCCCAACAGGACAGCGATAAAAACTACCTGGAGCATTCTTGAATTATCCGATGCCGCATCCGTTGCATTTTCCGGTACAACATCAACCAAAAATTGCAACGGACTTTGTTCCAGCAACTGGCGGGCAGCCTCGTCGCGTCCCTCGACCGACTCTCCATAACTTTCCATTAAACTGGTCCGGGTCTCTTCCGGCAGGGTTTTTCCGGGCTGCATAATATTCACGGTGGTCAGCCCGATCGTAATCGCCAGGGTAGTCGTAATCATATAGATCAAAATCGTCTTCCCTCCCATTCTTGAAAGCTTGGCCATATCATTCAGGCTGCTAATCCCCACCACAAGGGACGCGACAATCAGCGGCACGGCGATGAGTTTCAAAAGGTTTACGAAGATCGTTCCGAAGGGACGGATATAATCCGAGGTGAACTCATTAAAACCGGCATAACTGGAAATCAATCCCCAGATCAAGCCGAGAATCAAACCGATGATAATCTGCCAATGTAATTTCTTATACCATTTCATAGCTCGTCAGGTTTATATCCATTGAAAAAACAGAAGGGCGATCCATCCTCCGAATCCTGATGCTGCCCAATTCACAGCACTATTGGCAGCTTCCGGGGTTTTGAAATACCGGTTAAACCAGTGCAAGGAGTCGTCATTTCCATATTGGTAAACCGCTCCCAAAAACGAGTCCACAATACACCCCAGGCTACCGCAAAATGCAATAATGCCAAAATCCCTCATTTGTAATGTGCCGGTTAACAGCAAATAGACAAGCCCAATCAATACAGCCCCTGAAATGGCAGCCAAAATACCGTTCCAGCTTACCCCTCCCTCTGTTCCCGGTTCTACCTTTCGAAAATTTGTAATTAAAACCGTATTCACATGATCACGGCTTCCAATTTCAGTAGCCCAGGTATCTGCCGTCGCCGTTGAAAGCGTTGCTACTGCTGCGATAAAAAACATTTCCATATCCAGTAAGAACCATCCTACTATAAAAAAAGCCATCCAGAAACCATTTGCCCAAACTTGCAAACCATTCCTTCTGAACTTGAATCTTCCCGAAAAAAAACCGGTATGATCGGGCAGGTCCGCCCATTCCCGATCTCTCGATAAATAGGTGCCGCTTAAAAAAAAGAGCAGAACCAATCCTGCCATGACCCAACCTCCCAGTCCCAGTACAACCGTACCGAAAACCACTGCTGAAGTCACGGCATCCAGGGTAATCCATTTTAAAAAAAAAGCAATGACCGCAAACAGGCCGCATATCACCACGGCAGCAGCTATTCGGATATGATCTCCACTGTTCCCTTCCAGTATGAACAGAACAATGAGAATAAAAATGAATGTGAAATTGAGTATTCGATCCACACTATTCAGCTGATGATTGAATACCAGTCGATTGATTATCACGCTTGAGAATAGCAACGATAACGGTAAGATACCCGGCCATAATAACGATTGGAGAAATATAAAGAGAAACGAATCCACGTACCTCATTCTCTAAATACATGGCTGTAAACCCGAGAACCACCAACAGAACTCCAATTCCCAAGATTTTGTAATTCAGGGGAGTAAAAAGCATCGGATTGTTTTCTTTCCGGCCTTTTCCCTTACGTTTTTTTGCTGTCATAATGTTAGGCGTCGTGAAAAATATGGTAAAGTGAAGCACATGATTTACTATTTCGGTATAGTACGTTAAGTTATTTAATAATAAAAAAACTGCAAAGCCGGAACCCGCGCCCATTCAACCAAAACACAGTTGCTGAAAATTCCCTGATTGTGACACATCTGATCCTCGCTTCCAAAAGCCCTCGTCGAAAAAAACTGATGCAACAGCTCGGGCTGACCTTTACCGTTCAAAACAGTCATGTGAAGGAAAATGATCCGACAGAATCCGACACGGACCCGGTCACTTTCGTTCAAAACCTTGCCGTTCAAAAGGCCGAACGGGTTGCCGGGCGATCTTCCAATGCAGTGATCGTGGCAGCCGATACATCCGTGATTCTGAAGGGGCAAATTCTCGGAAAGCCTGAAAATGCCCTTCACGCCGGACACCTCCTCCGGCAGATGAGCGGGCAAACACATCGTGTAATAACCGGGGTCTGTCTGCTTCGTACAAACGGTACTTCCGGGGTTATAGACAAGGTCAGGTTTCACGAGCAAACCAAAGTAACTTTCGCAACGTTGGCAAATGAAGAAATCGATGCCTATGTCGCAACGGGTAGCCCAATGGACAAAGCCGGGGCATATGGTATTCAGGATGACTGGGGAGCTGTTTTTGTTTCCCGGATTGACGGTGACTACTACAATGTAGTCGGATTTCCATTGCACAAATTTTATCAGCATATTAAAGAATTCGCACCTGAATTATTAACGGATACGCCCCTTGCAATCCAATGAAGATTCCTGTCATTTTCAAATGGGTACCTTTGTTCATTGCCGCGGCCTTTACGGCCCTGCCGGTACATGCTCAAAACAACGACTTCCGGGAAGCCAACCGGCTAATCCAGCAGCAAAATTACGAACAAGCCCTTCCGATCCTTGAACGGCTCTATGAACAAAACCCGGAGGCCGGAATTTTTTTCGACCGCCTGATGGACTGTATGATCAACCTGAAAATGTTTGAAGAGGCGATCCGGCTCGCCAGGAACAAAATGGACCAGGAAGGAATTTCCTCCCATATCCAGATCCGGATCGCTGAAATCTACCATTTGCAGGGAAAAACGGAACGGGCCTTTGAACTGTGGGATGAAGTAGTGTCCGGCAACCGGGGGAATATTCAGGTTTATTACAATATCGGAAATGCAATGATCAGCCGGCGTGAATATGAGAAAGCGGCTGAAATGTATGAAATGGCAAGAGATCAATTCAGTGATAATACCCTCTTTACCAATGAGCTGGCAAATGCCAAGCTCCAGGCCGGTAATTTCGAGGGAGCCATGAACGAGTTTATCCGGTTAATTCGGAACAATCCGGACCAAATGAATTTCGTCCAGCAGCGGATGCTCCGGATGAGAGATCATAATCTTTATGAAATCGCCGCTCTGGAACTGGAAGATAACCTTGTGGATATGGGAACGGATCATCCTGCCTATCATCCGTTACACCAGCTTCTCACATGGCTTTTGATTGAAACGGAGCAATACCGAAAAGCATTCATTGCCGCCCGGCAATATGAATCGAGTACGAGTATCATGAATTTCTCCCTCTACAGTATCGGGAGCAGACTCCTTTCGAATAACGAATATGAAATGGCGGCGGAAGCCTACGAATTCTACGCCGAACGGGGGGCTTCATCGATCCGCCACCAGGCCCTCGAACAGCAGGCACTGGTCTACCAGCGATGGGCCGGATACCTCAGTGACTTTAACCTCGAAGATTATAACAGGAGACTGGAGTTGTATCGTACCTCTTACAACCTCAATGCCTACCTGTTGGACGAAGCGCCGGGGTACGATCACAGGGCACGTGTACTGGTTCGTCAGACGGAAATTTCACTCGATGTATTCTATAACGCCGAAGAAGCTCGAAAATGGGTCCAAATCCTGGAACAGGAACTTGAACGGAGTGATCAGAATCCCGCCAATCTGTATTACCTCCAGGGACGGATTCAACTTTTCGATCAATCTTATACCCGTGCACGGCAACTGCTGACCCGGGCTAACCGCAATGCCGAAGATTCGAACCTGGCAGAAAAAGCCCGTTATTTTTTAAGCTTGACTGATTTTTTTGCAGGGGATTTCGAATACGCTCAAATTCAGCTTAAATCCCTTGAGCGGAGAAATGTTTCTTATTATGCAAATAATGCCTTGAAACTCCGAATGTGGATTCAGGACGGCAGCCGTTATGACACGGACACGACCCGTGCTGACCTGAAATCTTTTTCGGGCATACTTGAAGCACTTCATCAAGGGAATTTTGATGAGGCCCTGGAACGCTATCAGAGGATCTACGAATCCTCCACTCATCCACTCAAGGATGATGCCCTGGTCGAACTGGCAGCCCAAACGTCAGCCCGGTACATTCCATATGTTTACTCCCTGATAGAAAACTACAGGGAAACCCGATCAGACTCGCCGCTGACGGAACGCCTGATGTGGGAGACGGCTAAAATGACGAGACTGATTGTCGATGCCGGCGGAATATCCGGATGGATCTCCGAATATGACATTTTTGAAGGAAACCTGGAGTGGGCTTCCGGCTCCCTGAAAGCGATCGATATCAATTGGCCTGAATCGGCCCGGGAGGTTGAAAAAGCCTATGAAAATATTCTTCTTGAATTTCCACAAGGGTTTTATGCTCCTTATGCCCGTGAAGAATTGCAATCCATTGAGGAACTCAGTTCGTGAGAGCCTGCGTGATATGAGATATAAAAGGAATGTAAACCCATGATCGATGTACACCCGCTGATACGGAAAATGAACAGGTGAATTGAAGGGACTTCTGCAAACTCTTCATTCTCAATGATGAAAAAAAGAAATACAATGTTTAAAATGACGATTCCTTTTTTGTTCTTCCTGATAACAATCGGAGG
>JBBDNC010000129.1:0-17457 GCA_040877875.1 Balneolaceae bacterium
CGTTGATACCAAACAATTGATGCTTTTTTAGTATCCTTATCTCGAACTCACGTTATTTTAGAATACCGGTACCGCGTCTATCCGGGCGATGGCATCCTGCCACTTGCCCAGTCACTGAAGCATTAAAAAAATACCGGCTTCGGAGGATGTGTCTCCCTGTAAATTCTAAAATTTTAAATATTATAAATTTTCCCTTCCAATCCGGTGTATCTGACGGTTCTTCGGTTTAATCCTCCTTGTAAAACCCCGGAGCTTCCAAAAAGCCTGAAATTCGTCCTGGCCCGTGTAACGGCCGTATAAAAAAGTTCTCTTGTTAATACTGGAGTATCTTCGCGCGGTAAAAGCAGTGTTACCTTCTCGAATTCGGAGCCCTGGCTTTTGTGGGCAGTCAACACATATCCCGGCTCAAAGTTCTGAAGACGATAGGCCGGAATTCTCTTCGTTTCATCGTTTTCTTTTATAAAAGTAATCCACGGTACCCGATCGTCCGTCATCGTACAAACTCCCAGGTCCCCGTTGTAAACGCCGAGACGATAGTCGTTTCGTGTAATCATCACCGGGCGGCCATCATACCATCCCTGCCTTGGCTGAATAATTTTATTTCTAATCAGATTCTCTTCAATCATGTAATTCAAGGCATCCGCACCAAACGGACCACTTCGGAGTACCGACAACCAAACGGATTCAGACCCTATCCGGAGCATCTGTTCCGGCGTTTTCCCTCTGCTGCGGTTAAGATCATGGACCCTTTCATCAAAGATATGCTGAATCCCTTCCGTCGTATATTTAAATGGCTGGAATTCGAGATCCGGGTATGAAGGGGAATAAAGGATTTCCTCAATTTCCACATTTGTTGAGCTACCCTTAACAGCTTTCGCCAGAAGAGCAATTCCGCTATCCGGATCAAATCGGTAATTTTTTGTCAGATAGACAATACTGTCCTCCACCTGGCTCGGATCTCCAGTAGATTCTGGATGTGGAATCCCCATTTTATTCAGATAGGACACGGTATCCGGCGTAAACCGGTTTTCCCCATTCCGGCAAATATCTGCCAGGACTGAACCGGCTTCGACCGACGATAACTGATCCTTGTCTCCCATCATGATGACTCTCGTATTCTTTTCCATATGACTGACCAAACGGTACATCAGTGTTAAATCGACCATGGAAGCTTCATCCAGGATAATTAAATCGTAGGGGAGTTTTTTGGCTTCGGCAGCAGGCAATAGTCCACGATGTTCGACCGGTAGTAATAACCGGTGGAGTGTTTGTGCTTTATCGGGGATTTGTTCCAGCAATTCCGGAGCCAGATGGATATGATTCAATTCCTCCTGTAAAGCTTCAGCCATACGGGCAGCCGCTTTCCCGGTCGGAGCGGCCAGAGCAATCCGAAAGGGTAGATCCGTTGTCTGTAGAATCAGGGCGAGTATTCTCGCAACGGTTGTCGTCTTTCCCGTACCGGGTCCCCCTGAAATAAGCAAAAACCGTTTGGCCAGGGAAAGGGCTGCGGCGGCTTTTTGATAGTTGATTTCCTCTTCGCCTTCCTCATGTACAAATAATTGATTCAGGAACTCCCTGGCATTCAGGACAGATTCTATTTCAATTTTAATTGAAGATAATTCTTTAACCTTTTGTGCAACATAATGTTCATAATACCAGTAACGTTTAATAAAAAATCGGTTTTCCTCTACCACAAAAAGACAATGGTCATTTTCGGAAGACAATCCAACAGGTGGAAATCCAAAAATTTCATTCACATTTAAGTCGGGGATCCGATCGGATTTAAAACCGCCGGTGTCCATATCAAGTTGTTGAATCCACTGTTCAGGGGATTGATCCAGCGGCAGACAAACGTGGCCGGCTTGCAGAAACAATGAACCGAAAACAACGGCTGTTTCGACCGATTTAGGTAGTTCTCCATATTCCGTGATGAGAAAATCCAGCAGTTCACGCTCATATTGTGAAATCCAGCCAGATTCCACACCCTGGTAAACCCAATTTGAAAGTTTAGCCGGTTTATCAGACATCTTCCCCCTCCTGGTTTCGGTGTAACAGTTGTTCGAGCAACTCCATGGTTTGCAGGTCAGGTTTATGATTGTAAATCCCGTTATCCGATTGGGCTTTGATGCCTCTGACAAACAAATAATAGACCCCTCCAAAATGATTTTCATACCTAAAACCGGGTTCTCTATTTTCCAGGTACTTTTTCAATGCCAGTACATAAATATGATATTGAATATCGTAACCAACTAAGTTCATTTCTTTATCCAACGAATCCTTCTCATAATCCTTCAATGTACTCCCGAGATCGTTAGATTTGTAATCCAGGATATAGTAAAGACCGTTCTGGCGGACAATGAGATCGATAAAACCGTTCATATATCCCTGTATGTCATATTCTGCCGGTAATTGAGCCGGTTTGTTTCCGATACGTATCGCACGGATTAAATCATCGGCCGACGGCTGTGAGGTCGGAAAATGAAATTCCATTTCTTTCAACAGGTTATCCGGAGATATTTCATTCAATTTCAAACCGTTATAATCCGCCAGGGTAACATTCACCATCATATCTTTCAATGGTTTCACCCATTTTTCCTCAAATCCGAATTCCTGAAGAATCTCCCGGATAAATTTCTCGTTTTTTTCCGCTTCCCTGAAATCAAAATCGGGATGTTCGAACAGTTTATGAATCAGGGTCCCGGCCAGGGCTCCTCTTGGAAACGTAAATATTGTTGGCTTTTCCTGCTTGTGACCCCTTCTTTCATTCGCCCGTTCGATATATCGTTCGAGCCACTGGTCGTAATCAGGCCCTGGTTCTTTTTCGGAAGTACCCTGATACAGGGAAGAAAAACTGTACAACTGTTTACGCGAATACAAGTGTGGCGGCAGATTGTGAGTAGCCATGCTCAAGGTATCACGGTCGGCGATAGAATCCGGAATTTGCTCCGGTTTCTCCTTTTCGCCTGCTTTGCCATCCATGTCCGAAACTTCATGAAATGACAGGGATCCCGGCAGTTTCTTTGAAAGAACTTCAAATTGTTTCCGGTAGGATTCGTCTGAAATCTCTTCCGATTGTTTCAAGTCCTTCTTCGCCATGATACTGCGTTTAACTTTTTCGCCACCAATCAGGGCTGCCCCCAGGCCGGAAGTATGGCTGCTTCTCGTTGCTGCCCAGAATACCCGGCACTCATATTTTGCGCGGGTTAAAGCCACATAAGCCTTGCGAACTTCCTCGGCCACATATTCCATCTGACTTCGGAATTCCGCATTCCGACGGGTTTCGCTCTCTCCCTGTTCAACATTTAAAACGGCCCGATCGTGATCGTCCGTCTGATGATACTCTTCAATGGTTTGATGACTCTGCTTTAGATCTGTTACATCCCATAAAGCCGGTAGAAAAACTATGGGGAATTCCAGCCCTTTGCTGTTATGAATCGTACTGATTTTTACCAGATGCCGGTCACTTTCCAGCCTGAGGGTTTGCTCATCATTTTCCTCCGGTTCCGCCACCTGCTTACAAAACCAGTAGTAAAGCCCGGACGGATCGAACTCGTGATCCAGCTCTGCATAGGAACAGATTTCAGCCAGTTGCTGCAAATTGGTAATCACCCGTTCGCTATCCTGTATCCTTGCAAAATGTTCCAAAGCTTTATTTTCAAATAAAATTTTCCGGAACATCGGATAGAAACCACTCTCATACCATCGTTCATTCAGACTTCGCAGATGATCGTTGAGAGTTTCCCACTCTTCGTCATTCTGCTGCATTTCATAGAGATGTTCAATCTCGACTCCAAAAAAACCTGAAACCAGAGCCGTTTGAACCCGTCGCCGGTCTGACGGGTAAAGAACAGCCCCCATCAGCCGGCGAAGACGCCGGGCCTCTCTGCTTTCAAAAACTTTTTTCCTGGAATATGTAATCGAATCCACACCCCGGGCTTTCAGGCACTCCTTCAAGTCCGAAGCATCCCGGTGTCGGGACACAAGGATAGCGATATCTCCTGCCTGGAGCGGATTCTCGCCGACCCGGGCGTTTCCCTTTTTGCCATCGCGGATTAATTCAGCCACCTGGTCTCCTGCAATTTCAAACAAATGACGCCTGGATTCACTGCCGGTGGATATTCCGTCCCGGAAATAAATCTGTAGGGGTGCATTTGTCTGACGCGTGTAGGTCAATTTCTTTTCTGCGGGCAATTCTCCTTTTTGAGCAGGTGAAAAACTGATTTTCTCTTCGATAAACGGGTCCGGGCTCGAAGAAAACAGGGCATTTACACCGGCAATCAAACCTTCACTGCTGCGATAGTTCTTCGTCAGGGTAAATGACTGTTCAGGTTTCACACTTTCTCTTGCCCGAAGGTATGCATATACATCTGCACCGCGGAACCCGTAAATCGCCTGTTTCGGGTCCCCGATCAGCATCAACAGGGTATTTTCGTCATCATTTTGTTCATAAATTCGATTGAAAATATGATATTGAATCGGATCCGTATCCTGAAACTCGTCTACAAGAGCCACGGGATATTTTTTTCTTAACCTTGTAGCGAGCTGACTGCCGCCGGACGGGTTTGTGAGGGCCCGCTTCAACAGAGTCAGCAGGTCCTCATAGGATAGTTGAGAAGCTTCCCTGGTTTTTTGTTTGCGCAACCTGCGGATCTCTCGACAGGCATACAGAAGAAAGGAAGTCTTTACTTCCGGTATTTGTTCAACAAGAGAAGCGTACTCATCACAGAGATCAAAGAGAGGGTGAACCGGTATTTTCTCCCCGTTCTTTTTCAGGTTCTCTTCATTATTTAAATAGGAGGAGGTAAATTTCTTTAAATTTTTCGGTTGGTCTTCTTTAAAATTCGAGTCTTCTGCAAAAGTATCAAACTGAAGGCCCCATTTTTCAACTTTTTTTTTCCCCATGCCTGAGACGTCTGAGTTGAACATTTCCTCCAGAATCACATCCCTTTCCTGCCTCCAGAGAGTACGGATCTCCTCTCTTTTATCGATGATGGATTGTAACCGGGATACCTCCTTTCCCTCCACCCCGGTATGTTCCGGTTCAGTCCTTGCATACGGTTTGGTGAAAAGCGGCTTCAATGTCCGGACCAGTTCTTCAGGGGTCGCTCCGTACGAGGAAACCAAGTTGATATAATACCTTCCGGCCCGGCTCTGGCTGTGACAGTCGACAAACCATCGCCAGAAATCCTGTGCGGCCTCAACAAGAAATCTATCCGACTGTACTACGTCAAAATCAAAAGGCATGCCCGAAGCCAGGGCTTCTTCCTTCAATACTTTCTGACAAAATCCATGAATAGTAAGTACCTGGGCTTCATCAAAATTACGAATCGCTTTTCGAAGTATATCAGAACTATTTTCATGCTGTTTGCAAAAGTCGGACAGTTTCTTCAAAAACGGATCACTGCCCTTGTATTCTCCATCAGTGGAAACCTTCAGAGACTCCTTCAAGCGGGAATAAAGCCGTTCTTTTAATTCGCGAGTTGCCATTCTGGTAAAGGTGACGACCAGAATCCGGTTCACATTCAGATTTTTTTCGATCAGCAGGCGAACATACAGGCCTACAATATTATAGGTTTTTCCCGTACCGGCGCTTGCTTCTACAAGCATCCTGGAATGCAGCTTCTCAACAAATATGTCAAACGGACGAGTACTCATGAGATCCCCTCCAGGTGTTGGTAGAGAGGCTGAAACACACGTTCTGCATACGCTTCAAAATTCTCCTGCAAATCACCTTTCAATTCTGCTTCCTCCCCCAACCAAAGTGTTATATACGGATCAGATCTTTCAGGAAATGCGCTATACTTCCCTCCCCATGTTTTATGCAGCTCCCTATGGGCCTTTTCCGGCTCTCCTTGATGTTTGTACTTTGTATAGACCCACGCACTCTTCGGGAAGAGTGTGAGGGGATATTCCATCCCTTTTTTGTATAGATTAAACAGATCTGTTAAATACCTGTCCGGCTCTTCAACCTCCCTGAACTTTAACCATTCCGGCTTTGCATCCCGAAGTCCAAAAATCAGGTGGGAGGACCTCTCTTCCCATTCGGGTGACGATACGGAGAGAAGCAGGTACCTAAACCAGCTAACAAGAAGATGTGTCCCAGACACTTTTGATGGGTGGATATCTAAAAAACGGCCGGGCAAATAGGATTGGACGGTCCCTTCCACCCGGAAATTCCCAAAGGATTGATCTATTTCAAAATCAGAAACAGATAAACCTCCGAAATGACCGGTAATTTCACTAAAAGCAAGGTCTGTGGCTTCGACGAGTTCCAGAAACGTTTTTTCGCCGGGCCACCCCGCAGGAAGAGAACCTGACTGTTGCAGAAGTTGTTCGATTTCATGAAGCCCCATTCCCTGACTCCTCCATCCGAACAAGTACTGAAATAATATGTGCCGGTCCAGAATATCGGAGCTGAATTCCTTTTTGACATCCTCTTCCTGATCCTCCAGGTAAACCCCAAGCCGTTTGGTAAAAAAGTATTTTACAGGGTTTTTAAGAAAGGTCTCCAATTCTTTGACAGACAAAATTTTAGAACTGTCTGATGATTCCTTAATCGAATTTCGAATTTGCAGTCCCCTGACTTTTGAGGTTGTACGCAGTGAGGAAGCAACTTCGAAATAGACTTTGGAAATTCCCGAGCCCTGCTTAAAATAGTCTTCTGAATAACCATTCAGGCGTTCTTCATGATAGAATTTTCCACCGTTCGTATTTACCAGGTCCATCCATTCTTTGAGTATCGGGGACGGAGGAATGGGCTTGTCATCTTTTTGATCCCGGCCTATGAAGCTACAGTAGTGAACATCTTTTGCTGCCATAATGGATTCCAAAAATAAATTACGATCTTCATTGGGCCGGTTTCTCTCCCCCTTTTCGGGAAATTGGGCCATCAGGTCAAACTCTGATTGAACCGGGCGGCGGGGAAAATGGTCGTCATTCAACCCGAGCAGAGCAATGACCTTGAACGGAATGCTTTTGACGGGAACCATGGAACTGAAAACCACCCCCCGGGTATAAAAAGCCGAACCGGCTTGAAAATCGTCAAGAGCAGCCAGCATCCGGGATCGAATCAAGGAATAAGGCACCTCCTCATCAAAGCCTGCAGTTTCAGCCTGCCGCTGAAGTCCGGTGATCTTATCCAGTAATTGTTTGAGTTCTCCCGGATGATCCTCCGGCAAAAAGAAAGTGATCCAGTTTTTAAAAGTATCACACCATTCATTGACACGTTTAGAGGATTTCGTTTTATCTTTAATTGTGCTGAGCTGCCTCAACAGATAATGAAAACGAGCCCAGAGTAACTTTTCATCACTTGTTTGTACGCCATGGTATAAAAGTGTTCGGTGATAAAATTCCCCCGGTTCACCGCCTGTAAGTTGCCCGGTCCAGATACGTTGAATCGCGGCTGTCCAAGTCTGGAGAGGCTCCAACGGCTGTTGAAATTCACGGCGATGGATTGCATCCAGTCCCCAAATCACACGGTTGTCATCGATCCAGTTCTTTATAACCGAGATATCGGAATCCGAAAATTGAAATTTCCGGCGAATCACACTGTGTTGGATAAACTCCATAACATCATGATAGCCAAATCTTGATTCGGGGAGATGCAGAAGATGCCGGAATGCATAAAGATAGCCGGATTTCTCTTTGTGGGCTGATGCGGGAAGATGAAACGGGATCAGCGGAATCCCTTCTTCTCTCGTACCGAATACAGATTTAATAAACGGAGTATAGGTCTGCAAATCGGGGCTTACAACCAGGACTTCATCAGGTGAGATATTTTCATAGGGAGAATCCCCGTCAAACAGGTTAAGCAAAAATTGATGGAGGGTTTCAACCTCCCGCAATGGGCTGTGGCAGGCTCTGACAACAATACTTTCATCATGGAACCCGAGGGCCGGAATGGCTTTGTTGTGCATGACAGACTCCTGGACACGCGTCAGATTATTCTTCTGATCCGTAAACAGCCGTCCGGTGTATATCTTTCGGGACTCATCATCTGAAATCCATTCCTCCAAAAGTTCTTCAATCTGGGCAGCCTCCATTCCAAAACTGTTCATCAATTCCGATGAATTTTCATCCGGGCTGCCTTCCCTTGCCCCCTGTTCACACGGATGGACCTGGTAGAGGTAAATATCTGATTCATTCTGAAGTTTGGAGATCAACCTGAGATACGGTTGTGCCAGTAATCCTGGATTAAAAAGATGAACGGACGAAGGCCAATCTCTATTCCCGGAGTCTATAGCCTGAATGAGTTGCTGAAAGTGATGTGCACGGTGTTGATGAGCCTTCCCGGCCTCCTTTGAATTCCATTTTCGAACCAGTAGCTTCCAAAGCTTGCCCTGCCATTTTTCCTCCTGCCTCTGATACTCTTTCTTTTCCCAGCGCACCATCATTTCCGGCCGATAGACAAGATATTGATCAAATACGCCGGCAAGCTCTTCAGCAAGTTGCCAGCGGAATTGTTCGATCAAATCCTCATCCCGGTGGGACAGATAAAGATTCAAATTTTCAAACTGACTCAGAATATCATCTTCTCTTAACAATTCATACAGACTCCACGTCATAGGTTCCCGATCGGAGGGCAAGTGTTCGGGCAGATCCGGTTGAAGGATCCGGATGTAATTCCAAATCCATTCGGACGGGAGTTGGTAATCCAGGTTTGCAGCAATGCCGGTGCTCTCTGCAAGATGGACGGAAAGCCATCGGGCGGTGTCCCTGTTGGGAATTATGATTGAAACAGAGGCCATTGGATCTGCAGGTTGCAAATGAAGCAGATTCCCGGCTAATTGCCTGGCCAAAACATCCAGTCTGTTACTGAGTCGAATATTGAGCATTCTGAATAGTTTTTGAGGATGATACCTAAAATCAGATATGATGAAAAATAACTTCTTATGATGACAAACCCTGTCACCTTTAAAAGGGGTTGAAAACAGATCCAAAAAGAATTCACTGATTCATAATCTTTATTTTTTGAATTTACCTTACTTTCCATTACATACAATAGAATCATTTTCAGAACACGGGTAACGGTCGGACTCAACCGTCCCGGTTGTGGAATACCGGGTTTACCGGATAATATTTTTTTCACTTTCATGGGGTCCCCCTGCTTGGTTCGATCGGGCAGTTAATCTGACTCAACCTTTTATTCCCCTGTAGTAAGTGGCAAGATTCTGCTGACTCCTGTATTCGACAATCTTTACTCAAATCAATTAAAATATAAATTTCAATGCCTGACAAATTTCCTCAAATGCGATTTTTTAGTCGCAAAATCGTAAAGCCTCAAGATATGAATGCTCATGGTACCCTGTTCGGGGGAACCGTATTGGCATGGATCGATGAGGAAGCCGCTATCTATGTTACGTGTCAACTCGGAAGAGGAAACGTAGTAACCAAATACATGACTGAAATTGATTTTGTAAGTTCTGCCAAACTGGGCGATATCATTGAAATCGGCATGGAAACCGTTGATTTCGGACGAACATCCATAACCGTTAAATGCGAAGTCCGGCAAAAGTTCTCACGCAATACCATTATCAAGATTGACAAAATCGTGTTTGTTCATCTTGATGACGAAGGCAAGCCGAAGCCGCACGGCCTCAGGGAACCGGCTAATTTATAAAAAATACGTCGACTGCATGATATGAAATGCTGAGACAGATGACAGAAGATTTGAATGCATTGGGTTAAAGGTTAACCACCGGCGGCAGTCTGCCTGGCCGCTATTAGACTCTGGCCGTTTACGATTGTTCCAACAGGAGATAAATATTAATAAGAATAGAAACGTTTATGGATAGCGATCAATTTATACTTATTGACAAAAAGGTTGTATCGGATATGCTTTTCGGAGAAGATAAATATATTGCCGAATTTGCTGAAGCTTCCATTCAGTCTTTCAACGAATTTTCAAAAAATTATCGTAAATATTTGATACAAAGAGATCTTAAAAACTTTCGACGAGCCGGTCACAAGATTAAACCGGTAGCCCAAATGCTACACCTGAACCAGATCCTGGAAGAATATGAAAATGCCAAAAAAATGCTTAAAAATGAATCGCCGGAAAAAAAATTACAAAATTCAGCAAACAGGATTACCCGAATTTGTGACCAGGTGATTCAGGATTTCAAACTTATGCAAAAGATATAAACCGGGATTGAGCAGAAGGATTAATGAATTAACGACAGACATTCATGAAAATACTTGTGACAGGAGGAACAGGCTATATCGGAAGTCATACCGTATTGGAATTATTGAATGCCGGATATGAGATTGTTGTCATAGACAATTTACGAAACAGCAAGAGGGAATCACTCGATCGGGTGGCTAAACTTGCCGGGAAGGAACCGTTATTTTATCAAGTGGATCTTCTGGATCCCGGAGGATTAAAATCTCTGTTCGATCAACATACATTCGATGCGGTGATCCATTTTGCCGGATTGAAAGCCGTAGGAGAATCCGTTCAAAAACCTCTTCTTTATTACCAGAATAATATTACAGGTACGGCAAACCTCTGTGAAGTTATGAGTGAATTCGGTGTAATGGATATCGTATTCAGTTCATCCGCAACGGTTTACGGTGATCCCGATACGGTCCCCATTCGTGAAGATTTTCCATTGTCCGCGACCAATCCATACGGCAGAAGCAAACTCACCATTGAATACATGTTGAAAGATCTCCACAGAGCCGATTCCCACTGGAATGTCACCCTGCTTCGTTATTTCAACCCCGTGGGCGCCCACGAAAGCGGGGAAATCGGGGAAGATCCCTCGGGAATTCCCAATAATCTAATGCCGTATGTGGCCCAGGTAGCCATCGGCAAACTCGACAGACTCCAAATCTTCGGAAATGATTATCCGACAGTCGACGGTACCGGTGTTCGGGATTATATCCATGTTACGGATCTTGCCGCCGGGCATGTAAAAGCCCTTGAAAACCTTGCGGAACCATCCGCTGTCTCAATCTTTAACCTGGGAACAGGCAGCGGCTATTCCGTACTCGAAGTCGTCCGCGCCTTCGAAAAAGCTTCCGGCAGAAAAATCCCCTATACCTTTACGGATCGACGGCCCGGGGATGTGGCTGAATGTTATGCCGATCCTTCCAAAGCGGAAGACGAACTGGGATGGAAAGCAGAAAAAAACCTGTTGGACATGTGTCGGGATACATGGAGGTGGCAATCCGAAAATCCGGACGGATATTAAGGATATCTGTTCGTGCGCTCTCTCATTCATCCTTTACTCAGGAGTCATTTACGACGCTAAACGAATGATCCGGCTTCATCGCCAGTACCGTTTCGGTCATAAGCTCTATCAAGGCATTCAAATCGGCCATAGAAGCTGTTTCAACCGGTGAATGCATGTATCTGAGCGGGAGTGAAATGAGGGCACTTGGAATCCCGGTTCTCTGATAGAATATACTGTCCGTATCCGTACCTGTACGGACACTTGTAGCCTCGTGTTGTACTTCAATTTTTTTATTCCGGGCAACCTCTTCAATCAGCTCAACGATTTTAACATGATTGGCACCTCCGTGCTGCACGGTTGGGCCTTTTCCCAGTTTAACCTGGCCGTACTCGCGTTGATCGATCCCGGGGGTATCCGTTGCGTGTGTTACATCTGTGACAAGGGCTGCATCCGGCATATGCCGGTAACTCATCATACGGGCACCATATCCGCCTACTTCTTCCTGGACGGAATTCAGTGCAATTACATTTACCTTCAATTCGCTTCTTCGCTCCCGTAAATTCTTGATAGCCTGAGCGATCACAAAACCGCCGATTCGGTTATCCAGGGCTCTTGCCGTTAAGACCCGGTCATTCAGCATCTTTAAATTCTCTGTATAAGTAACCGGGTCGCCTACCTCAACCACTTCAAGTGCCTCGTCTTTCGAAGAGACACCTATATCCACATATATGTCTTTCCAGGACGGCTGTTTGCCACCCCCGTTTTTCTTATCCTGCAGATGGATGGCAGTATTTCCGGTTACTCCTGTGACCCGACCGTGTTTGGAATGGATAACTACCCGTTTAGCCCTGGCGATGGTCGAATCACTTCCGCCCAGTTTATTTAAGTAGATAAATCCTTCGTCCGTGATATGTTGGACTACCATACCGATCTCATCAGCGTGGGCTTCCAGCATGACCGTCATGACATCTGTGTTGGTTTCCAGCCTGGCAACGGAAGATCCGTACGCATCGGATTCAACCTTGTCAGAATATTTTTTTAAATAGGAAGTCCATATTTTTTGCCCCTCGGCTTCATACCCGACCGGGCTTGGGGTGGATAGTAATTCTTCAAGAAAAGACTGCGTTTCAGATTCGAACATATTGAAAAGATGAATCAGGATTAAATTTAAAGGGCGTAATATAAAGAAGGAGAATCTATTGTTCTATTCATTTCATATTCTCACTTTTATTTATAGTTCAAACCCCTCATCTTTGGACAAAAATAGAATATGGATAAGAGCACTCAGTACAAAATCTTTAATGATCCGATTCATGGATTTATTACCGTTCCCAAAGGAAATATCCTGAAGCTGATCGATCATCCCTTTGTACAACGTTTGCGTCGAATACGTCAGCTTGGATTGGGTTATCTTGTATTTCCCGCTGCAGAACACTCGAGGTTTTCTCATGCCCTGGGGGCACTTGAGCTGGGACAAAGGGTTTTGAAAAATCTAAAGGAGAAAGACACGACCATCAGCGATGCGGAGGTGGAAGGAACCCTCCTTGCCATTTTGTTGCATGACATTGGCCATGGTCCGCTTTCCCATACTCTCGAACATACACTGATCAGGGATTTTAACCATGAAATGATGAGTTTGGCAATCATGCGGGAACTCAATCGCCAGTTTAACGGAGCCTTGCAGACAGCAATTGACATTTTCACAGACCAGTATCCCAAAAAATTCCTGCATCAGTTAATTTCATCACAACTTGATATCGACCGGCTCGATTATCTGAAGAGAGACAGTTTTTTTACGGGAGTTTCCGAAGGATCCGTGGGGATCAATCGTATTTTAAAAACCATGAGGGTCTTCAAGGGAAATGTCGTCATTGAAAAAAAAGGAATTTATGCCGTTGAGAATTATATTCTCTCCCGTCGTCTTATGTACATGCAGGTTTATCTTCATAAAACGGTATTATCTGCTGATTGTCTCCTGAAAATGATTTTCAAAAGGGTAAATCAACTTCTTGATGAAAAGGAAGAGTTATATCAGCCTTCCCCCGCTTTAAAATATTTCCTGGATGAGCGTCCGTCGGCAAGAAAAACGATTACCCGGGAAATGATTGACATGTATACCTCCCTTGACGACCACGATATCTTTTTGAGTATCAAGTACTGGAGTTGTTCAAAAGATCCTGTACTGGCGGATTTGAGCGGACGATTTCTGAATCGAACTCTGTTCAGGACTACTTTTTTAGAAAAGAAACCCTCCAAAAAGAAAATCAGCAATATACATGAACAGACCAAAAGAGTCCTGAAGAAGCTCGGATTACCGGATGATGATCGGACAGCTTCCTACTACTACCACTCAGATCAAAGCTATAGTGAAGCATACAAGTATGAAAATGAGGGAATCTGGATACTGGAGAATGGAAACCAGGCAATCGAATTTTCAAAAGCAGCCGATACGAAAAGTATCATTGCCCTCACTCAGCCGGTTGTCAAACCTTACATCGTACACTTGAAAGAAGTTAAGATGAAGTGAGGCGAAAAAAAGCAGAGTGAATCATAAACAACAACCGGCCAGGCCTCCCGGCTCAGGCACTTATCATTTCAATCAGGTCTTCTTCCTTGAATGGTTTTTGTAAATAGCCGTTAAACCCGGCATTGATAAGCTTTTCCCTGTTTCCACGGCGGCTATTTGCCGTAACAGCAATCACAGGCAATTCCGATAAGCGATCGTCGTAAGACCGAATAATTTCAAGGGTTTCAAGTCCGTCCATGACCGGCATCATAATATCCATTAGAACAAGATCCGGACAGTCCAGGATAATTCTGTCAAGGGCTTCCTTTCCGTTTTGTGCCTCGATCAATTGATAGCCATGCCTTTCAAGCATAATGCGAAGAAAGGTTCGATTGATGGACACATCATCCACAATCAATATTTTCTCAATCCCGCAGGTTTTTTTATCCTGGACAGACACCGGCAATGTCCCGTTTTCCTGAATCTCATCTTTCTCATCCAAAAGCACATTTATCTGATTCAGCAGCCTGAAACTGTTTTCTGAAATGGTATTGAGATATTTTTTCTGGTCTTTGCTTAGCCCACTTTCTCCCATCATTAACTGACAGTATCCTAAAATGGAATTCAGCGGGGTTTTAAGATTATGGGACATTTTTTCAATTCTTGCAGCAGAATCTGATTCTCCTTTGAGGTCAAGCCCGATAGCTTCGCCATGACTATCCGGCTCAGGTTCAATAAGCAGCAGATTCCCTACCTTTTTATATGAATCGGTTACAATAGGATGGACAAAGAGATATTGACGTTCTTTCTTTCCACCAGGTAATGAAATTGGAAACGACATGTTTTGACGGGAATCCAGACTTTCAAGAAAATCATCGGGAAGGTCGGTTAACTTAATATTCTTACCCCTGATTTGATGGATGGAAATATTAAACAGGTCGAGAAATTTTTGATTGGCAAAATTTACGACCTCGTGATTATCCAGGATTAAAATGGCACTCGGGGTATAAGTGGATATTGCTTCCAGGCAAGCTCGAATGCTTTTTTCTCCAATAGGTGAAGACAATCTTTTTTTCAGCCTTAAAAATTGAAACAGATTGAGTGCAAATAGCAGAACAATGATTATAAAGGCGAAGATCACCAACGGTTCGGATAAAAGACCCTCAAGATAGGTCCCGTTAATCCAATCAGATTGATATGCAAAATTCATTGACAGCAAAATTCGAAGCTAAGTTTACTTCATTCAAAGAGTTACAATAATTTAACTCAAGCATATTTCTACTTGAAAATAATTGAAATCAATTGAAAAAGGCTATTAATCTTTTATAATGAACAGCATAAATAAGGCCAAAAGAGGTATATTTAAAGATAATTAGAAAATTCTAAACTTCAGCTATTGGGTTTTTTCTTTTGTAGAGCACAAAACTATATTTCGGTTTGTCTTCTCTTTGAATTTCTTCCCAAACCGTACCGATTTGATGACGATATTCAGGAAAATAGGTATCTCCTTCATACTCCTGATGAATTTCAGTAATATAGAGCAGGTCTGCTGAATCGATCATCTGATGATAGACTTCTCCCCCTCCGATTATAAAAATCAAATTCTCACCGGCCGTATGCTTCAGGGTTTCTTCTATAGAGCTGCAGGTGATGACCTCTTTTTCAGGGTAGGATTTACTTTTTGTCAGAACGATATTTTTACGTCCGGGCAGAGGCTTTTTTCCGATTTCTTCAAAAACCCCTCTTCCCATAATGACCGGGTGTCCCTGGGTCTTTCTTTTAAAATATCTCATATCCTCCTTGTAATACCAGGGGAGTTCTCCATTTGCACCGATCACCAAGTTCGGATCATGCGCCGCAATGATTGCAAGAGTCATACTGCAACTTCAAATTTAATAGATGGATGCGGGTTATATCCCTTGAGTTTAAAATCATCAAAAGTCAGTTGATCCACCGGTTTCCGTGTAATTGACAGTTCGGGAAGTTTACGGGGCTTTCTTTGAATCTGTTCTTTCAGACCTTCAATATGATTTTCATAAATATGGGCATCCACAATTGTGTGGGCAAAAACCCCGGGTTCAAGTTCGGTTTCCTGTGCAATAGCCAGTGTCAGGGCAGCATAACAAGCCAGATTAAACGGGATACCGAGAGCAATATCACCCGAGCGCTGGGTTAAATGGCAGTGCAACTTGCCACCGCTCACATTGAAAATATACATCAGGTGACAGGGTGGGAGGGCCATATCATCAAGAAGTGCTGGATGCCAGGCGCTGACGACAATTCGTCTGCTATACGGATTCGATTTCAACATGTCAATCGCACGTTGTACCTGGTCAAACTCTTTGCGTTTCCAGGTAACATCCTGATCCAGTCCATTTGAAATGTAATTTTTACCGTCTTCGGTTGCAAGATATGGGAACCGTCTCCACAATACGGGGTAGATGGGGCCGACATATCCGTTTTCATCCGCCCAGGCATCCCAGATATGACAATCCTTTTCATCTTTCAACCATTTGATATGGTCTTCTCCCCGAAGGTACCATAACAGCTCGAGGATTACAGAACGGAAAAATACTTTTTTGGTAGTCAGCAGGGGGAAGCCTTCCGAAAGGTCCACTTTATAATGTTCGGCAAAACAGGAAAGAGTGTCAATGCCGGTTCGGTTTTCTTTTCGGACACCTTTTTCAAGAACATTTTTTACGAGATCAATATATGCTTTCATGAGTTAAATAAATTTTAAAGTACCACTCCGCGTAGTAACAGCAGAGCAATTGAAAAATAGATAATAATACCTGTAACATCTACGAGTGTAGCCACAAACGGAGCAGATGTTACAGCCGGGTCCAGTCCCATATTCGACAAGATAAACGGCAGCATCGAACCACTCAAATTTCCAAACAGAACAACCCCCACGAGACTCAATCCGACCGTCATGGCCTGGAGCAGAAGCTCCAGTGATAATATACCCCCACGAAGTACCATCCAAAATGCAATGACAATGGAGCCCATGATTCCCAAAACAAGACCCAGCAATGCTCCGGAAAAAAGCTCTTTTTTAAGGACGAATTTCCATTCACTGAGCCGGATATCATCTGTTGAAATTGCCCGTATGATCAAGGTAGCTGCCTGTGAGCCTGAGTTTCCACCGCTGGAGATAATCATGGGTATAAAAAACGAAAGAATAGCCGCCGCAGCCAGCGCATCTTCAAAATTAGCCATGGCCGTCACCGTAAGCATCTGACCCGAAAAAAGAAGGATAAGCCAGCCCACCCTCTTTCTGAACATTTTAAATATCGAAGTCTGAGAATAATAATCATCCAGGGCACTCATCCCGGCCATCAGTTGCATATCCTCTGTCGTCTCCTCCTCGGCTACATCAAATACATCATCCACCGTTACAATCCCCACCAGTACGCCGTCAGAATCTACGACCGGGAGGGCAACCCTGTCATATTTACTAAGCATTCGCACGGCTTCCTCCTGGTCATCAAATGCACTCAGTGCCTCAAAGGAATGATCCATAATGGCTGAAATCAGGGTATCGGTTTCGGCGAGTATCAGTTCCGTCAGTTTCAGATCGTCGATCAGTTTCTCATTTTCATCCACAACATAAATAACGTTCAGAGTTTCAGCCGTCCTACCGTATTTTCGTATATGCCCCATGCACTTTTCAACCGTCCAGCTCGATTTGATCTTCACATAATTTGGTGTCATCAAACGTCCGACGCTTTCTTCCGGATATCCCAATAAGCGTCGAACTTCCTTCAAATACTG
>JBBDNC010000130.1:0-17405 GCA_040877875.1 Balneolaceae bacterium
TCAGTTAAAAATGGTGTTGATTTTTGAATCAGCGGTCAATTATGAATCGTAAAATTTTGAGATAAAACAACCCACACTTTCCTCCCCGGCCGACGCCTTTTTTAACACGCTGTTTCCTGTTTACTGTCCCCCCACCATCCTTTCTATTCATGGTTATCTTTAGTAGTATTCGTTACATTCAGTTATCTATGAAATTCAATAACCGATCGACACATTGATAAATAAACCCTTTATTCCTGCATGTATATTTCTGGTTTGTTTCACTTCATCCCTGGCCTTCTCCCAATCTACTGACCTCCAATCCTACCGGGAAATAACCGATCACATCGTCAATGCGGCTCTTGATAACGAAGAGGGATTTAAGCGGCTCACTACATTTGTGGATTATTTCCCCCATCGTTTAAGCGGTTCCGAAAGTCTTGAACATGCAATCGACTGGACCCTTGAGAAAATGGAGAATGACGGCTTTGACATCATTAGGACTCAAACGGTAGATATTCCGCATTGGGTGCGGGGGAAAGAATTTGTCAGAATGGTCCAGCCCTATGAACAGGAATTCCCGATGCTCGGCCTGGGAGGAAGTGTCGGCACCGGGTCCGATACGCTGTCGGCCGAGGTGATAGTTGTCAACAGTTTTGACGAATTGATCGAAAATGCAGAAGAGGTAAAGGGAAAAATTGTCTTGTATAATGTCCCATTTACTTCCTATGGGGAAACGGTTCAATACCGGACGACCGGCGCCATCCGGGCAGCCCGGTTGGGTGCTGTCGGGTCGCTGATTCGATCCGTAACCCCCTATTCAATACAGACGCCGCATACCGGCAATTCCCGGTATCAGGATGGAATACCGAAAATCCCTCATGCTGCGATTACTCCCGAACACGCCATGTTCTTGCAGAGAATGCAGAACCGTGGTGAAAAGGTGGAAATTGAAATCTATATGGAAGCCCGGACGCTGCCGGATACCGAATCAAGAAATGTAATTGCCGAAATCACCGGATCGGAATTTCCCGAACAAATTATAACCATCGGCGGTCACATCGATTCCTGGGATGTTGGACAGGGAGCGATGGATGATGCCGGTGGAGTCTTTGCGGCCTGGGAGGCAGCACGGGTTCTCAATAGCCTGGATCTGAAACCCAAACGAACGATTCGTGTTGTATTGTGGACCAATGAAGAAAACGGCCTGGGTGGCGCGGAGAAATACCGGGAAACAGCCGTTGAAGAAGGGGTGGCAAACCATATATTTGCGCTTGAGTCCGATTTCGGAGCATTCAAACCCGTCGGACTCAGCTTTTCCGGCACAGATGAAGCGGTTGAAGTCCTTTCCGAAATCGGAACGCTCCTTGATTCGATCGATTCCGGTGAAGTGATTCGTGGCAGTGCAGCGCCTGACGTTACGCCTCTCGTCCGTGAAAACATTCCGGGAGCCGGGCTTATAACCGAAAATGACCGATATTTCTGGTATCATCATACGGCAGCTGACACCATCGACAAACTTGATATTGAAGAGTTCAATATGTGCGTGGCGACATTTGCCGTATTCGCCTACGTTGTGGCCGACATGGACAGGACACTGCCAAGGTAGCTTCTCTTTCTTTACTTTCTCAATCTCTATAGATTCAAACCGGCCCGGGGATGTCCGAATTACGAATCACGCAAAAATTTGTCGACAAGTTGATCTCCGGCTTTAAGGGTTTTCAGAAGCCATTCATATCGAAGTTTTAATTTCTCTTTTTCCGTAAGTCTCCACTCCATGCCCGAGTTCTTCAGCTTGCGGGATAGTTCATACATGAAAAGCGAGGCACTGACCGAAATATTAAAACTCTCTGTAAAACCCTCCATCGGAATCCGGCACCGTATGTCTGCCATTTCAAGTGCCTTGTCGGACAAACCTGAAAGTTCGGATCCGAACATGAGACTCAATTTTCTGTCGGACTTCAATTTGTCAATATCCAGATCCTGCTCGTGAGGAGAAGTGGCCACGATGCGAAAGTCCTGTTCTTTTAGCCGGAGAAGACAATTTTCCAGTGCCCTCTTCCCCCGGTACTTTTGTACGGTCAGCCACTGCTCCGATCCCATTGCGATACCGGAATCCGGAGTAAAACGATTGGTTTTTTCGATCACATGCAGATCCTGTATCCCAAATGCATCACAACTTCTCATAACTGCACTTGCATTGTGGGGTTGATAGAGGTCCTCCAGGACCACATTCAGGCACCGGGTCCTGGACTCAATCACCCGGTTAATCCTCTCCCACCGCTGATCGGTTACAAATTCCCGCAGGTAGTTGACAATACGAGGAAGTTCCTTGTCAGTAATTTTACCGGCAGCCGGTGAATCGGGCATTTTGTAAATATTAAAATTTCAGCTTAATTGATAATATCCTATTGAAAATTTCCATAAGACCCTTCCAATATATGCTTCAAATCATCACTACAAAACCCAACGAGGAACAAAACCTATGAAAGTTCGCGACATTTTATCAAAAAAAGGATCCAAGGTCTACCATATTCCACCGGATACCACTGTCTTTGATGCCATCAGTAAAATGGCGGATTATGACATCGGTGCACTCCTGGTCATGGAAGAAGGGGAACTTGAAGGAATCATTTCCGAACGGGACTATCGAAACAAGGTTATTTTAAAAGGCCGGACTTCCAAAGACACAAAAGTAAAGGAAATCATGACAAATGAAGTCTACTGTGTAAACCCGGACGACAAAGTCGATACCTGCATGGCAATCATGACTGAAAAAAAGTTCCGCCATCTGCCGGTCGTGGAAAATAATTCAGTGGTGGGAGTCATTTCAATCGGAGACCTTGTAAAAACAATTATTGACAAACAACATATTGAAATCAAGGATCTGAGAAGCTATATTACCGGCAAGTATCCCGGGTAACCAAATGACGTGAGAAACGAGGAAGATCTATTGGAATTCAATTACTAATTACTTTTTATTCACTATCCGGACAGCTCAGAACGAATCCTTTCTTGCGAACGGTTTCAATAAATTCTTCATTACTATTGTCCCGAATCTTTTTCCTAAGGTAGCTGATATAGACATTGATATAATTCGTCTGAGTATCAAAGTGGATATCCCAGACGTTTTTGGCCAATTCCTCTTGTGTGATGATACGGTTTCTGTTCCGCATCAGATACACCAAGAGGTTGAATTCATTATTTGTGAGGGCGATCTCCGTACCGTCAATAATCATCTCCCTCTTGATCAGGTCTACTTTCAGCTTTCCGCATGACAATTCTTTTTTTCCTCCCTTGGCACTGCTGCTTCTTCTAACAATGGCTTCAATTCGTGCCAGAAGCTCATCACTGTTAAAAGGTTTTGTCAGATAGTCATCCGCTCCCACCTTCAAACACTTGATCTTTACATCGGTCTCATGTTCGGCAGACAAAAACAAGACCGGGGTTGTAATCTCATTCGACCGAAGGCTTGAACAGATATCATATCCGTTTCCATCCGGAAGGCGCAGATCCAGAATAACCATATCATAGTCATTCTCCCTTGCCATCCCCTCTCCCTTTTCCGCAGTTTCTGCCACTGAAACAACATTCCCGCGATGTTCCAACACAGCCTTGACAAGGGTTCTGACTGTAGGATCATCTTCAACCACAAGTATCTGCATAGATTTAGTTGTAACCTTTTGCTCTGCCATAATTATTTGTTAGTCACTGTTAACTCTTTGAGGGCTTTGCAATACCGTTGTTTTGCCCAATCTCAGCATTTTCGCGAATTCGAAATCCTCATTTATGCCTAATAATCTGCGGTTCCGACCCGCCGGCCGGCGGACAGGCTTTGATATTGAATAAAACCCCTGGTTTTTCAAAGCCCTCTCTTTTTTAACAAAGAAAACAAAAGTAGAAAAAACATTGCAATGTATTAAGCTCTGTTTTGTTCACAAACCTTGAAAATAAACGATTTATTTGAGCAATGGGTCAACTACCAAAAGAAATTCTCCTACAATTCGCCAACACGCCTTGAAGGTAGCTCATACACCCTGATTTTACAATTTTTCAATCCCGGATATTTAAAATCCCGGATTCAGTAAAATTAAATTCAGGCTATGATTTCGTTTCAATCAAGTTCCTGTGCTTTGGAGAACTTACAAATAAACGTATTTTTTAACCTCGGAACCTGCTTCTTTCCGGAACTTCTTTTTTAACCGGCAAGTTGTCTTGCATTCGGCTGATAATAACTCGATTATTCTGACTATATATCTTAAAAAAAAAATTTAATACAACCAGAATGATTTGAGGTTGAACCGGCATCTGCTAACCGAGAAGGAATTCACCGGAACCTGAACTTGCGGATTGCGGTTTCACTTTTACCGATAGGATCCCTTTGAATAACCAAATTAACCTGTATAATAATGGCTGACATCCGAACCGACTGGACTTTAGATGAAGTTCATAAAATTTATCATACCCCCCTTTTGGACTTAATTTATCGTGCTGCAACCGTACACCGTGAACATCATGAGACCGGAGAAGTTCAGGTGTGTACACTTCTTTCAATCAAGACTGGAGGTTGTCCGGAAGACTGTGCCTACTGTCCGCAGTCGGCCCGATATCAAACAGGGGTGGATGCTGAAGAGATGCTGGAGCCTGAAGAAATTCTCTCATCCGCCCGTAAAGCCAAAGAAGCCGGGAGTACCCGCTTCTGCATGGGAGCGGCCTGGAAGTGTGCCCGGAATAATAAGGACTTTGACCGGGTCATTGAAATGGTCCGGGAAATTACCGATATGGATATGGAGGTCTGCTGTACGCTCGGTATGCTGACAGATGAACAAGCCGAAAAACTGAAAGAAGCCGGACTCTACGCCTATAACCATAACCTCGACAGCAGTGAGGATTTCTATAACCGTATTATCACAACCCGTTCTTACCAGGACAGGCTGGACACTTTATCCCGTGTCCGGGATCATAATATTTCCGTTTGTTGCGGGGGGATCATAGGAATGGGGGAAACTCATTATGACCGTATCGAGTTGATCCACAATCTGGCATCCATGCCGACCCATCCGGAATCTGTTCCCATCAACGCCCTCATTCCCGTTGAAGGGACCCCTATGGAAAATCAACCGAGGGTTCCCTGGCATGAGATGGCCAAGATGATTGCTACGGCCCGAATCACGATGCCAGGCTCGATGGTGCGTCTCTCTGCAGGCCGGGTCAACATGAGCATAGAAGAGCAGGCCCACTGCTTTATGGCCGGTGCCAATTCCATTTTCACAGGCGAAAAACTTTTGACTACCGAGAACAATGACCTGGATGAAGACACCCGAATGTTTGAACTCCTCGGACTTAAGCCAAGGGAGGCATTCAAGAACGCCAAAGAAGAGCACCTGCCACAAAACGGTTATTAGCAGTCATTTGATGAGCCGCCGGGAGATATGATATCATGCCGGAAGAGTAGAATCTAAAGGAGAAGCCCATCCCGGCAGTTGTCCGGCTAAGGGTTATCTCTCTACCCATCGCACATCCATAGCCGATTCCTCCTTTCCATCTCTTTTCGAACCGGTGGCTGATTCTCATTCTTCTTCCGGCGAATTCAGATTCATATGACTCGTAAAAACAAGGAGGAGAGCCCGCTGCAGTTCAGTAGAAATATCGAGCTTTTTAAGGCTCCCTGAAAAAAAGAGGAGCTGATCAAGCATTTTTCGTTCCTGATCATTCAAACGGTCCAACTCTATATTGTCAACATATTCTTCAAATGGTTCCGATACACTCGCCTCCCCGTGATTCAAAAAACGGGGTCCCTCACCGGTTAAAAACCAGTTGATATTCACTCCAAGCTTATAGAGCCGAATCAGAATCAGTCCGCCCGGCATAGACTCCCCTTTCACATATTTCGTCAATGCCTGAGGTTTCATTTCCAGTCTCCTGGCGAGTTCACTCATGTTTCCCCTAAATAAACTTCCTGCGACAATTTTTAGTCGTTCTCCGGTTGTATATTTCAAATAAATCTAATTATATTAATATTATATTTTATTTAATCCAATTTGATTAAATTATACGTTCATTATGAAACTTTCAACTTGAAAGCTACTTAAAAATGGCGAACCGGAAAAACATTCTGTATGAACTTGAAATCAGTTGTACAATTCTGAAAACAAGTATAAATGCGCTGGCAAACAAATGGAATGTTTCTCACACACATGTACGGGAAGTTGCGCGGGGGAGAAATCAATCAAAAAGGATTCGAAATTTAATTCTGCAAACCATTACACGGGCAAAAAACAAAGTTTTTTTTCAGACTCGTGACGAATAAAACCAAAATAACCTGTCTGCCATGTCAAAAAATTTCAATGATGAAGAGTTACATGTGATCCTGTCCGCTATCCGGGAAGAGTTAGAAAAGATGCATGATTTTGGACATCAACTGCAAGAATTTGATAAAATGACATTATGCCTTTTTATTATGTTAATACTTGATCACAATAGTTATCATCCGGCAATTGAAATCATGAAATGCATGGAAGCCAGCGCTGTCCTCACGGATCTGTCGAATAACATGGATCCTTAATCTAAAATATTCTACCACTTAAAACAGGGAATCTCTATGTAATGGAGAGAAGGCAGGTTGATTCAAAACTGAAAATTCATACCATGAATAGGAAAAAATACTTCAGAAAAGAAGCTGAGCAGTTTAAAATAATCTTAAGGGAGAAAGAACCTTATTTGGATCCTGGCTTCACCAGAGATGACTTATGTAAAGAATTGAATCTCTCTCCCATGCAATTTCATTCCATGGTCAACCGGAATTTTGGTATGAATTATTCGAAATTAATGAACAAGTTCAGAGTTGAGGAAGCTAAAAAATTACTGGAGAAGCCGGACAGCCGTGAAATGAAAAAAGCCAGTGTCGCAAAAATGGCCGGGTTCGGCAGCCTGTCACAATTCAATGTCCATTTTAAAAAGATGACGGGAATGACTCCTACTGAATACTCGATTTTTTATCGTAGATTCAAAAATCTCACCGGCAAAAGCCCGGATCAGTTCAAAAAGCCCTGAAGATTCCGACTATATTCAATCATTTTTAAATATTAGAATTTTCTAATACATTTTAGGGGGTTATTTTGTAACAAATTGGCTTCTCGTTTCTCCTATAGTTGTAGGTGCATGAAACCAACTGTAACAAGGAGATAAAACGGTAGTGCTATGGGAAAAAATATGACCGGAACCTTATACAACAAACTCCTGGAAATTATCGAACGGGAAGAGCCTTTTCTGCATACGGATCTGAAGACGGAAAAGGAGAAAATAGCTGACCGGCTAAAGATTCCATCCAAGGAACTGGATGAAATGGTCAGGTTTTATCAGGATAAAACGTTCATCCAGTTACTTAAAACCTATCGGATTGAAAAAGCCAAGGAAATGCTTGCAGACCCGGAACTTGAAGATGTTAAAATCATTGAAATTGCTTTTAATACCGGCTTCGGCAACCTTTGGGACTTCAATCTCTACTTCAAGGAAGTGGCGGATGTGAATCCAACCGAATACAGGGCATTTCACAAGAACTTCAAGAAAGTAACGGGGCTGACTCCCATGGAATACAAAATGCAATAAAAGAAACAGTCGGGACCGGTTGTTCCTTTTATTTAACAACCCACGTTTCGGGTCCCTCGAGCAGGGTATCCAGATCCGGCTCTCCTTTCTGGCTGAGAGCCTGCTCAATTTGTGCATTCACGCCTTCTTCATAGCACGGACGGTCAACGGCATACAGAACCCCAAAGGGACGAGGCATACGGGCTTCACCCTCGTTCTCTGGGCTGTCGAAAAATCTCGACAGCAGCCAGGCCTTGGTTTGATCCTCTTCATCATGAATCCAAAGATCCTCCTTGCTGACTTCCCCGTCGAGGGAGACAATCTCGGGACGGAGTCCGTCGAGCCGGATCCCTTTATCTTTCTCTTTGCCAAATATTAACGGCTCTCCATGTTCCAAATAGATGGTTTCACGAGGACGGGATTTTTTATCCGTAAACAATTCAAACGCCCCGTCGTTAAACACAATGCAATTCTGGTAAATTTCCAGCATCGACGTTCCACGGTGCTTATTGGTTCGCTGGATCAACTCCTGAAGATGCCTCGGATCCCGATCCATCGCACGGGCAACAAATGTAGAATCAGCTCCCAGACTCAGTGAGAGAGGGTTAAACGGATGATCAACCGATCCATAGGGAGTAGATTTGGTAACAGAACCTTCAGGAGCTGTGGGAGAATACTGCCCTTTAGTCAAGCCGTATATTTGATTATTAAAAAGCAACAGATTCACATTCACATTCCTTCGCAACAACTGAACAAAGTGATTGGCACCGATAGATAGAGAATCGCCATCCCCCGTTATAATCCATACACTCAATTCCGGCCTTGACGTCTTGAGGCCGGTGGCAATTGCCGGTGCACGCCCGTGAATAGAATGCATACCGAACGTATCCATATAATATGGGAAACGGGCAGCACATCCGATCCCGGAAATGAACACAATATCTTCCTTGCGGACACCGATTTCCGGCATCGCCTTTTGAACCTGCTTCAGAATCGTATAATCACCGCAACCGGGGCACCAGCGGACATCCTGGTCGGATGCGAAATCCTTGCCGGTATAATCCGGTATCGTACTACTGCCGTTGGTCGTTTTATCGAGTTGCTTTTCTATATCAAGTGCCATGAACGAAATGTGATGTGATTTAGGATTGAGACTGTACGGTACCTTTTTTTACAGCCAATGCCTCTTGAACTTCCTGTTTCAATTCTTCAATACCAAAGGGACGTCCTTTAATCTTGTTAATTCCCCTTGCGGGGACGAAGTACTCATCCCGGATCAATTTAACCAGTTGACCGTCATTAATTTCCGGGACCAGGATATTGTCAAATCCATCGAGCAGGTCGCCGAGATTTCTCGGAAACGGGCTGATATACCTGAGATGAATATGTGAAATATCCATGCCTTCCTGACGTAATTCATGGACAACCGTTCGAATGGTCCCATAGGTGGATCCCCATCCGACAAGAACGGTTTCTCCTTGTTCATGGCCATTGTCCACTTCCTGCAGCGGGATAAAATCTGCAATAGCATCCCGCTTTGCCCGGCGGAGTTTCACCATTTTTTGATGATTATCCGGCTCATACGATACATCCCCGGTTTCATCTTCCTTTTCGAGTCCGCCGACGCGGTGTTCAATGCCCGCGGTTCCGGGTACAGCCCAGGGACGAACATGCCGTTCATCCCGGACATACGGTAAATACTTCTCCGGAGTCCCGTTTCGCGACGGCTCGAAGGACACATCAATTTTTTTAAGATCTTTGGTTTGAGGAAATTTCCACGGTTCCGATCCATTGGCAAGAAAGCCATCCGATAGATACATTACCGGGATCATGTGCTCAAGTGAAATCCGGCACGCTTCAAATACGGTTTCGAAACAGTCAGCCGGCGACCGGGGCGCTACCACGGCGACCGGACTTTCTCCGTTTCTTCCGTACATGGCCTGCATCAAATCAGCCTGTTCGGTTTTCGTAGGCATCCCGGTTGACGGGCCCGCCCTTTGTATATTCAATACTACCAGCGGTAATTCAAGAATCACGGCCAGGCCGATGGCTTCTCCTTTAAGGGCTATACCGGGCCCGGAAGAACTCGTAACCCCCAGGCTTCCACCAAAGGCGGCACCGATCGCCGAAGAAACCGCTGCAATTTCATCCTCAGCCTGAAAGGTATACACCCCGAAATGTTTCTGTTTGGATAACCCGTGAAGCACATCCGAAGCAGGAGTAATCGGGTATGAGCCGAAAAATAACGGACGCCCGCTCCTTTGGGAAGCAGCGACCAGTCCCAAAACGGTGGCATCATTTCCGGTAATGTTCCGGTAGGTCCCCGGGGGGATAGAAGCTTCTTTTACAGTATAGCGTGAAGTAAAGACCTCAGTGGTTTCACCGTAGTGATAACCTTCTTTAAGAACCTTGATATTCGCTTCGGCAATCTCCGGATTTTTGGAAAACTTCTTCTCCAGAAAACCAATTGTCGAATCGAGTTCCCGGTTATACATCCAGTAAAGCAAGCCCAGAACAAACATGTTCTTGCAGCGATCGATATCCTTGTGTGAAAGTTCCGAATCTGACAGGCTTTCCCGCGTCAGTTTGGTAATATCCACTTCCATGACATGGTAATCCGACAGGCTGCCGTCTTCAAGCGGGTTCTCGTCATCCTCGTAATTTGCCAGGTTCAGATTACGTTTGTCGAACCCGGAGATATTCGCAATGATCGTCCCCCCTCTTTTCAACAAGGCCAGATTGGCTTTCAAGGCAGCCGAATTCATCACCACGAGAACATCACAGACGTCACCCGGGGTTAAAATTTCCTTACTTCCGAAATGAAGTTGAAAAGAAGAGACGCCCGGTACCGTACCTGCCGGTGCGCGTATTTCAGCAGGAAACTCCGGTAACGTTCTCAGGTCGTTACCCCGGAGAGCTGCTGTGTTGGTAAAGAGAGAACCTGTCAGTTGCATCCCGTCGCCCGAATCCCCTGCAAATCGAATCGTTACATCCTCACGGACAAAATCCTTTTCGCTCATAATTATACCCTGCTCCTTACGGAATCCTGTTTTGGAAGTGATTACAAATGGTATGGGTTATCTGTAACAGCATCTGAAGATCAAAAGACCTCTGACATAGATAAATTTTGTGCAAGTTAACCTATTGACAAGCCTTTTTCAACGAATTCTTCATTCCCTGTTTTCTCTCAAGCCTTCCTTCGTCAACCAGGATGAGATCCCACTAAAATATTGATAATCAATACCTTGTTTCAATGTAAGCGGTTTAGCTTTCCCGTTAATCCCGGATTCATGAAAAATCGAAGGGAGTCTATCCCGGCACGGATTACCGGGACATCCTCCATTCAGGGCTGATAACTCAGACTTCTATTTCCACATCAGGACTGCAGGTTTGAATACCCAGCACCTTGTAGATCGGACACCAGGAAACAGCTCCCGTGAATATGAGAATAAGTCCGGCAACTCCCCACCAGCTTCCATAATACAAACCGATCAGCAATATCACGGTTCCCAATATTGCACGGATTACCGAATCCGTATTCCCGACGTTCTTTCTTCTTATCTTTTTATTGATTGAATTTTTTTTCATGTCAGCCACCCTTTATTTAATCATTATAAGTATCGTATAGATAGCATATCCCTTTTTTCCATATCTCCATCTGGTAAAATCTGTTCGGAATACAACATCTGTCATTTATACCTTATGATACGGTATAAGTGGCAAATACAATGCCATGGATAACATATATTTCTTGTAAGGCTTAACCCTACATACCGGAATCACCTATACCTGTATCCAACAAGAAGATATGAATGGCAAACTTCTACCTTGGCTTAGAACCCATCACGTTGAATTCAAGACGATAAGCCCTTTCGACCGAAGTGATTAACAACTCATTATGGTTTTCCCCGCCCCACTTAAGATTTCAAATTCGCTGAGGGAAAGAAATATCCCGAACATGCGTTCCCTCACTGTCAAAAATAGAGAGTCCCGAAGGGCCTGTGGAATAGAGCCTGCCGTACAGGTCGATAGCCATGCCATCGGCCGCACCGTCCTGGTTCGACAGCCCGATACTTGTATCCTCCCGCTAACTATACAAATAAATCGTCCGGATCCGATTCCGCAATTTTCACATACAGGCTTCCAATTTTTTTCGTAACGTCTTTGAAATAGGCTTTACCCTTGTCCGCAGTCGATTTTTCAGGATTCCCTACGCCGGTGTCCTCCGTTACCTGCGACCATTTCCGCTCTGCCCAGGCCCAGTCTTCACGCAGGGCCTGGATACGGAACTTCTTCTCCTCTCCTTTCCCTGCTTCTTCAAGGGGCAGAACCAGATCTTTCGCAAGATAGAGCATCAGGCTGGTTTCCATTTCATCTGCATGATCGCCCATCTCCTCAAAATATTTCGTTTTATCCAAAGCTTTAAACCAGGCACAGCTTGCAATAAACATTTCAGGATATTTCACGCCCAACTCACGGATCATCATTTTGAAATCATTCCCACCGTGGCCATTCAGCACCAGCAATTTATAAATCCCCTGCCGGTTCAGGACTTCCGTAACATCTCCGAGTACCGCCGCCTGGGTACTCGGATGCATATTGATATCCAATTTTATATCCGTCTGGCCGCTATTCACACCAAAAGGAACCGTGGGCAAAACGATAATTCGTGCTCCCTGTTCCCATGCCAGCCGTGCAGATTCTGCAGCAATATGATCCACCTGGATATTATCGGTAGCATAGGGCAGGTGATAATTATGGGCTTCCGTTGCTCCCCAGGGCAAGATTGCCAGCTCGACCGGCTGGTCTTTTAATGTTTTCCAATTCGACTCGGCTAAGATATACGGGCGCATCTTTTCAGGTATTGATTTTCAGTTACTGTACTTGATTTCGGAGTCTAAAATTAATGTTTTTCTGCTCACCTCCAACTTTTTTGAATGGTGATTTCCTATATTGTTTGTTAACTTTTTTGGACTTGCGCCCCATTGCAATTGAAACCCTTCGCATGCAGTACTCATATGACGGGGCTTGCAATTGAATACGCCGGCCGGCGTGTCACGACCGAATTGTTTGAAAAATGAAATTTAATCCCAAATAAAATAGTTTAACCAGGAACCTTTACAGATATGAAAAAGATCCGTTTCGGAGTATTCAGTACTGCCAAAATCGGCATGAAAAAAGTAATCCCGGCCATGCAAAAAGGGACTCTCACCGAGGTCAGTGCTATTAGTTCAAGATCGATAGAAAGGGCTAAAAATGCAGCCAGGAAACTGGAAATTCCCAAAACATATGGCTCCTACGAAGAACTGCTGGCCGATCCTGAAATCGATGCGATCTATAATCCCCTGCCTAACCATCTGCATGTCCCCTGGTCGATCCAGGCCCTGGAAGCCGGAAAACACGTACTTTGTGAAAAACCGATTTCATTAACCTCGAGTGAAGCTCAAAAGCTCCTGGATGCCTCCGAAAAAAATCCGGATCTGAAAGTGATGGAGGCATTTATGTACCGACATCATCCCCGGTGGCAAAAAACCAAAGAATGGGTGGATGAAGGAAGGATCGGCGAGTTGAATACCGTCCATTCCTACTTCAGTTATTACAATGACAATCCGGATGACATCAGGAATCAGGCTGAAATCGGAGGCGGCGGAATGATGGACATCGGCTGCTATTGTATATCCGCAGCACGTTTTCTATTCGGAGGGGAGCCTCAACAAGCCGAATCGGTCCTGAAAATGGATTCTGAATTCCAAACCGACAAAGTGGCCTCCGCCCTTCTTGATTTCGGCAGTGGTACTTCGGTATTTACCTGTTCGACCCAATCTTCTCCCCACCAGTACGTACAGATTTTCGGAACCAAAGGGCATATTCTCCTGAATACCCCGTTTACTCCCGCGCCGGATGAACAGACGGAGATTCACCTGTATAAAAACGGCTCGTCCGAGACGTTTTCAATTGAACCCCACGATCAATATACCGTACAGGGAGACCTCTTTGCCCGGTCGATCCTCGAGGATACCCCGGTTCCCACTCCCCTGCAGGATGCGGTGGACAATATGAAAGTCATAGAACAACTACTCCGTCAGTAGGAAGCCGCCAAAAAGGTTACAGAAGTTTTTTTACAAACAGAGAGGTCCCACGGAAGAAACAGAATTTAGACCGATGCTCGAAAACCGATTAAAATATCGTCACCCGAAACAGGCGTGAAGACAGCCATTCGGATACAGAATCCGGGAGATTGGATCCCGAAAATTCCTGCATGGATTTTTAAACGGACTTGAACGAATCTTCCACAAGAGTGATTTTTTATGTATACTTTTATTTACCTGAATCGTTACTCAATAACCGATTCAGGTTGAGACAATATTCACCCGCTCAGGGAAACTTTCAAGCAGATGTTTCCATTATTCACTGAATTTCTATTTTGAAACAAACCAGATCCGACATAGCCTATCTACTGACTGCGGTTTTGACTGCCGGGCTGCTGGTCTCCACATTTCATATCCACGGTGGCGGGCAGGCACAACTCAACGTCCCATCTGAAACAGGCCTCGAGTATGTTCAGGATCACAATTTCTGTCCGGTTTGCAGTGTCCTCTATGAAGGAATAGAACTAGCTTGTATTGAAATGCCCGGGCCGGATTTCGCCATCGAATTCCTTCCCCGGGAGACCGACAGGATTGCAATTCACAATTTGTATGCTGTAAATAATGGCCGCTCCCCTCCTGCCCTTCATATTTAAAACCGGCTGATCCCTTTCAATCTTTTTTTATCAATCACAGGATTCCTGTCCAACGGGCGGATTCAACCCGTGTATTCCCCATCGCCGGTTCGGTTCAAAAAATTCAAGAACAAGAATTTAAAAGAATCTCAAACGCATACTTATCATGAAATTATTTAATTGCAACAACAGTCCATTCAGTTTACTCACAATCCTTTTTTTACTGGTTACTCCTCTCCTTTTTCTCGGCGCCTGTGATGTTACATCAAGCGAGGAGGATGACGAGTATGAGGAACACTCAGACCCCTGGGGCCTCGCGCTCATTCAGGGCGAAAATGAAATCGCCCGGCAGCACCAGGATAGAAGCATCAGCTATAAAGAGGGTGATCATATCGAACTTTTGGCCGGTGAGGATTCCCCCCTGATCACAGTTCAATTCATTGATCAGGATGGTGATTTCATAGAACCGGATCACCTGGATGAAGACTCTGCCCTCAACTGGGATATTGTCGATAAAGAGTTCCTTGATATCGATCAAAATCCTGAAGATAATAAATGGAGTTTTCATTTTGTCGGACTAAGTGAAGGGGAAACAACGGTTACCTTTGACCTTCTTCACGGGGGGCACAGTGACTTTACATCCAGTCCTTTTACAGTTCACGTTCATGAAAACTCTCAATAAGATAAATCAAAGTGAAAGACGGCCGGACGGAACGGAAAGGCCGTCTTTCGTTCAAATTCCTGAAATCTGACAAGGCTGAGAATGATAAATATGACAGTATGATGAGAAGAAGAATCTGCATCCTATGTACTACTTTACTCCTATTTCTGCCAGGGCTACTTTCGGCAAATGCCGGATATTTATCGCATTCCCTTACAGCAGCCGGTTCGATCTCAGGAAGGATCATGGATGCCGAATCCAACGATCCTGTTTCATTTGCCTATATCCATCTTGAGGAGATCAACAGAACCAGTACTTCCGACCGGAACGGCCGTTTTGAATTTCGAAACGTACCCTCCGGGACCTTCACCCTGACAGTTCACCGCATCGGATATGTAACTCAAAAAAACAGGATTGAGATTTCGGACAATGAACGTTTTGAAATCACAGTAACTCTTCAGCCGACTGTCATATCAGGCGAATCGATTGAAGTTATAGCCGATGCCGATCAACTGACTGGTTCCAACCTGGAACATGCCTCCATAAAAGTAACCGGTGATGAGCTGCGGCAAGATCTCGGTACGACTCTTTCTGAAACCTTGAGTAATCAGCCTGGTTTTTCGCAACGAACCATGGGAGCGGCGCCCGGCAGGCCGGTCATACGTGGACTGGGCGATCAACGGGTTCTGATCCTTCAAGACGGGGAACGTACAGGGGATGTCTCGTGGACTTCCTCCGATCACGCCGTATCGCTGGATCCTTCTACTGCCAATGAAATCGAAATTGCCCGCGGGCCTGCCGCCCTGGAATACGGCTCCAATGCCATTGGTGGGGTCATAAACGTGGTAAAGAATCAGATCCCCAACTCGGTGCCCACAAACATCACCGGCGTCGTTTCCATGCAGGGGGCGAGCGTCAACCGGGGACTGACGGGAGCAGGATCGGTCACCATTCCATGGAATGACATCGTTTTGAATCTTGACCTAAACGGCAGAACCGGACAGGATTTCGAATCCCCGATCGGAACATTAACCCATACGCATATCCGATCCTCCAGTAACGCATTCGGGGCAAGCTATATCCGACCCTGGGGATATGCCGGGCTATCGGGATCCATGTATTTCAACCGATATGGAATTCCACCTGACCCGGTGGGGGGGCATGAAGAAGGTGTGGATATTGAAATGACCAAATACCAGGTAGACTCACAAAGTGAAATCCTGCTCAACGACTCCTTTTTTAATTTGCTTGAGCTCAGGGGTTCGTTTACAAGTTACCAGCATCAGGAAATTGAATCTGACGGGCTCACCGGAACTGAATATGGAGTCATTACCACAACCGGTTCGGTAAAAGCACGTCATGACGAACTACTGTTCTTTGACGAGGGGGTTGTAGGGCTCTGGGGCGAACATGTTGACTATGCCGTATTTGGCTCCCGCACACCCAATTCCAATTCAACCAGTGCCTCCATGTACGCTTTGCAG
This sequence comes from Balneolaceae bacterium, assembly GCA_040877875.1. Taxonomy (GTDB): domain Bacteria; phylum Bacteroidota; class Rhodothermia; order Balneolales; family Balneolaceae; genus JBBDNC01. The sequence goes on from JBBDNC010000130.1 coordinate 16,433, forward strand.
GAGTCAGATTTTGGCTTCTTCCACCTTGAAACGGGCTTTCGTTTCGATTACAATCTTGCCCGTCCCGAACATGACCGGCCCGGCTCCTTTATCGGGTATGTACGCGAACGTTCCTTCTATGCGCTGACCACGTCCCTGTCCGCCATTTACGACTTCGGGAGAGGGTATCACCTTGGAACGACCCTCATGCATTCTTTTCGCCCGCCGTCACTGGAAGAACTCTATTCCGAAGGGCCCCACCTGGCGGCTTATTCCTTCGAAATCGGGAACCCCGACCTGGGGCCAGAACGGGGCCTTGGATCAGAATTGTTTGCCCGTTACAGAACCGACCAAACCAATATCGAATTATCCGGGTATTACAATCACTTCAACAATTACATCTACCCCCGGGATACGGGTCAGCCGAACCACCGGCGTCCGAACCTGAACAACTGGCAATACGTCGGTGCCCGTGCAGCCCTGTATGGAGTTGAATTCTCCTCCGAATTTCGACTGGTTAACAATTTCAGGTTTTCAGGGAGCTACTCGTTCACAATCGGTTTCCGCGACGTCCCGGAAGAGGAGCAGGAGTCTACAGGATTGGAAGATTCCCATCAACCCCTCCCGCTGATTCCCCCGATGAAAGGGAACATCGGTATCCATTATGTTAAAAGTGATTTTTCAGCCGGGGGAAGAGTCCGTTTGGCGGCCCGTCAGGGCCGGGTGGCAGAATTGGAAACTCCGACTCCGGGCTATGCAGTGGTCGACCTAAATGCGCAGTACCGGTTTGACTGGGGGGATACGTTCCACACGTTAACCCTCAATCTTCAGAATCTCATGAATGAAGAGTATTACAATCATCTCTCAAGAATCAAACACATCTTCCCGGAACATGGCCGGTCCGTCAATCTGTTATATCGGGTCTACTTTTAGAGGGCTTTTGCACAACCGGTCTTTTGCCCAATGCCTGCGTTATCGATCGGTTGAAATCCTC
>JBBDNC010000131.1:0-3145 GCA_040877875.1 Balneolaceae bacterium
TGGAAATAAAGTCAGAAAAGAGAAAAGTTCCAATATCTCCCTGCTTGTGCCGTCGGACAGATACGGTTTCCTCTTTTTCCTCTTCAGCTCCTACTATTAACATATATGGGATCTTGGACGTTTCAGCGTCCCGGATTTTGGCACCAACTTTTTCACTCCGCCGGTCGATTCCGGCCCGGAAACCGTTCGATGTCAGGTTTTCAAAACATTTTTCAGCATAGGGAATAAAATCATCCGAAACCGGAATGATCTGGATCTGTTTCGGTGCCAGCCACAAGGGAAAATCACCGGCGAAGTGTTCGATCAAAATACTCATAAACCGTTCCATCGAACCAAAGGGGGCACGGTGAATGATGACCGGCCGGTGTTTCTGGTTGTCTGATCCGACATAGGTCAATTCAAACCGTTCCGGCATCACATAATCCACCTGAACGGTTCCAAGCTGCCATTTCCGTCCGATCGCATCCCGGATAATAAAATCAATTTTGGGCCCGTAGAAACTGGCCTCACCTTCAGCAATTTTATAATCAAGCTCCATCTCATCGGCAACTTCCTGTATTTCTTCTTGTGCACGATCCCAGTATTCCGATTTGCCTCCATACTTTTCCTCGTTGTCGTCCCTCCACGATAGACGGATATCCACCGGCATTCCGAATGTGTTAAATACAATTTGGGTCAGTTCGATCGTATTTCGAATCTCCTGTTTGAGTTGATCGTGGGTACAGTAAATATGGGCATCATCCTGGGTGAACCCCCGGACCCGGGAGAGTCCGTTCAATTCGCCTGACTGCTCGTAGCGGTATACCGTGCCGAATTCGGCCAGGCGCAACGGAAGGTCGCGATAGCTTCGAAGTTCATTGTCATAAATCCGGTGATGGTGCGGGCAATTCATCGGCTTTAACAGGTATTCTTCTTCATCCACCTCCATCGGGTTAAACTGGGAATCCTTGTAGTAAGGGTAGTGTCCGGATGTCTCATACAGTTTCAGGTTGGCGATATGGGGGGTGATGACTTCCTGGTATCCCCGTTTGACTTGTTCCTGCCGGAGAAATTTTTCGAGTTCGCGCCGGATAATCGTTCCGTTCGGCAGCCACATCGGCAATCCGCTTCCTACCATGGGGTCCATCATATAGATCCCCAGCTCACGCCCCAGTTTTTTATGGTCACGTTTTTTGGCTTCTTCGAGTCGGTCGAGGTGTTCCTGCAGCAGCTTCTGCTTTGGAAAGCTGACGCCGTAAATTCGGGTCAACTGACGGCTTTTTACATCACCCCGCCAGTAGGCCCCAGCCAGGCTGGTCAATTTAACGGCCTTAATGACGCCGGTATCCGGCACATGGGGGCCGCGGCACAAATCCGTAAAATTGCCTTGGGTATAAAAGGTGATTTCACCGTCTTTCAAATCCTCGATCAGTTCGATCTTATATTCATTATTCCGCTCCTTGTAATATTCCAGTGCTTTTTTCTTGCTGACTTCGTCCCGTTGAAAGGAGTTTTTATTACGTGCCAGTTCGATCATCTTCTCTTCAAGCTTCGGTAGATCGTCAGTCGAGAGGGTATGGTCGCCGAAGTCGATGTCGTAATAAAATCCATTTTCAATCGGCGGACCAATTCCGAATTTGGCGTTCGGATAGAATTCCTGAACGGCTTCGGCCAGGAGGTGGGCGGAAGAGTGCCAGAAAGTGTACTGCCCCTCGTCCGTCTCCCAGGTATTGATTTTTACCGATCCGCTCCGGGGAATCGGCCGGTCGAGATCCAGGATTTCATCATCCAGGGTGATACTGAGGGCATTTCGTGCCAGGCCTTTGGAAATAGACTCAGCTACTTCAAATCCGGTGATGCTTTTTGGGAACTTTTTTTCAGCGCCGTCAGGAAAGGTCAGAGTAATATTATCTTCGGGCATATGTAATTCTGGAGCGTATTTCGATACCGGTTTCTTTTATTTTTTAAAGGTAAAAATGCAAGATACGAAAAGGTTAGGTATACGTAAAACGTTGTTCACAGAAAGAACCATCCCCTCTCGAGAGGGGAAAGCGAAGCCCTGATCCGCCGGCAGGCGGATGGGGCAAGCGAGGGGTGTGTTCGTTGAATCAGTTAGGTTCGTTGCTAATGATTTCCGTCGATACCGTCCGAGCTGATAATCTCCTGGTCGAGTTCGCGAATCCAGATGTTCCTGAAGCTCACCAGATCCGTGTGATCCTGGAGCTGAATGCCATCAGGTCCGTGGGCTTCATATTCCGGTTGGCCGATATATACAGTCGGGCCGAAGATCTCTACATTGTTCTGAACCAGTACGCCATTGAGCATGACCGTCACACGAGCCGGTTTATCAACATTGCCATTCTCGTCAAAATCCGGGGCATTGAAAAAGATGTCATACGTTTGCCATTCACCCGGACGCTTAGCCGGATTGGCAAGGGGGATATGTTGTTTATAGATGCTTCCGGCCATTCCATTGGAGTAGGTGCGGTTGTGCCAGTTGTCGAGGACCTGGACTTCATATCTGGCCTGGAGGAAAATACCGCTGTTCCCCCGTCCCTGTCCGTCGCCATCAATTTCCGTAGGTGCAGTCCATTCAATATGAAGTTGAAAGTCTTCAAAATCTCTTCGGGTTTGTATGCCACCCGTTCCCGGGTTGACCGTCATATGGTCGTCGTTCAGGGTCCATTCAACCTCACCGCCGTTTACAGATTCCCATTCGTCAAATGAAGATCCGTCGAATAATATGATTGCATCAGCAGGAGCTTCTATCGAAACGTTTCCGGGTTTAACGACTTTGGGTTCAGGTTCCCAAACTTCGGTTTCTTCAGGATTTTGGCAATAAGCTGTAGTAACGAGTATCAGCATTAGAACAGGTAAGGCGATAATATTTTTTTTCATGGCTGTAAGGATTGGAGTAATGAGTTTTTTGGTCAGAGAACCTGAAGCTAAATTTAAAATACCAATTTTCAAAAAGGAAGGAGTGGGTGCTACTGGATTCGAACCGCCAAAGCACTGCTTTGGCAGCGTAAAGCCAACCGGGGATGAGATAACCCGCAAGAAACAAGGTAACATTTACACAAGATAAGGTAAGCTCTCCCTTTTCTGTATTAAGTGGGTGCTACTGGATTCGAACCAGTGACCTCTACCGTGTCGGGGTAGCGCTCTA
>JBBDNC010000132.1:0-3526 GCA_040877875.1 Balneolaceae bacterium
CAACACTACACATATTTTAATATGAAGGGCCTGATACTACAGGCTGAGATGAGAACCCGAGCCGGTGTGAATCCATCCGACACATGGACGGCAGGCTCGGAATCCTACAGTAAGCGGCTGAAAAAAGGTCTGGACTGGCTGATCCCTTATGCAGTGGGAAACAAGAGTCTCAAAGATAGCCAGGATTTTTACAAGTGTCGCTTTATTGAATTTTACCGGCCGGCGGCTTTGGCCCTGAACGAACCCCGGTATGAAGAGGTTGTAGAGACCCTTATCCGTCAAGACCGTAATTCCTGCGTAGATATCCTGACCCTTCTGACCCATCCGCCGCTCGAGCGACCGGGACAAATGACCAAGAAATGATCGATTCCCATTAACCCAACGGCCCGTTCACCTGCATATTTGCACCTTTAGTTCTCCTCGGCGCGAAGTGCTTCGCCGGCAGCGAGCAGAAATGCCCCCGCAGCAAATATCTCACTGTTATCCTTATCAACGGTCCCCGGACGGTCACCCGGTTTCTGGGCATATCCAAGTTTCCCGTCCGGACCTACCTTTTGGACCAATCCGCTCCATGATTTTCTAAATGCAACAACATATTTGTCATCGGTCAGAATTTTTTCATTGATTCCCCAGCCCAGGGCATAACTGATTAAGGAGGTGCCGCTGACATCCGGTGTCGGGTAAAGGCCCGGGCTGAGCAGATTCGTTCTCCATAAACCATCTTCCGGTTGAATCGCCGCCAATTTATCCATCATCTCCATAAAAAGGGATCGGTACCTCTTGTAATGAAGATTCTCCCGCGGCAAATGACTCATGATTCGGGCAAGCCCGGCCACCACCCATCCGTTCCCCCTGGACCAGAAAACAGGATTCCCCCGTGCATCCGACTCCCCGAAAAAACGATGGTCCCGGAAAAAAAGATGGTGTTCCGGATCGTAGAGAAACTCCTTCGACTCCCAAAATTTCTCATTTAAAAATTCCACATATTTTTCCTGGCCAGTTAGTGAGGCCAGATGGGCAAGTGCCGGAGGGGACATAAACAGAGCATCGCACCAGTTCCAAAGTTCCGCACCGGTGATCTGTTTCGCGATCATCACATCGATCCAGCGTTTAAAATCCCGAATCATGTAATCATCTCCCTCCCGCTCATAGAACTGCAAATACACTTGTCCGACCGCCTGGTCATCCGCATGCTGTCGATTACTGCCGATTTCCCAATCCTGACGGCCGGCCCATTTCCTGGCAATTTCCCAATAAGAATCTTGATTCAGGATCTTTGCAATCCCGGTTATTCCGATAAACAAAGTGGCATCCCGCCAGCTTTTTCCCCACTTTTCCTCCGGGTATGTGTCCAGTTGCCACTGAATCACACGATCGGTAAGCTCGACGATTTGCTCATCCGTCATCCCCGCCTCAGCCTCCCCGCCTGATTCCACCGGTGTGGAACACCCCGATGATATCAGCACTCCCATACAGCAATAGATCAACAACCGTTTAAGTGGTAATCTCATGGAAATGACTTATAATCTATACAGTTAATAAGCGCTGCACAAAATGTGCCGGGCAAAGGTTTTTAATATGTCCAACCCAACGGCCGCCGGAACCGGAACCAAATATCCGGCAAGTTTCAGTCTATCCTTAAAAACTGTATTGAAACCTGAAACAAGCTTTGCGTTCGCAGGCACCCCTTATCATCTATTCAGCTATCAGCCGCCCGTTTGACGGATATCAGCTCCCGGTAAAAAAATCTTCCCAGCGGGTCCCCGTAAAATAATTTTCAAGTTCCTCATAGTTCTTGATTTGCTGACCGGGGCCCGCCTTTCTTTGTTTACGGGTTGTCGGCTGAATCGGTCGGCCTCCCGGCACCCCTTCCAAAAATCCAAAAATTCGACCGGCTTCCCGTTCCAGATCTGTAGTCAGATCTTCATACCAAACCTCCAAACAATTATTGGGTTTGAAAAACTCATCATAAGTTTTCCACCATTGTTCGGTTTTCAAAAATTCTTCCCTGCAGAAATCGGGATCCAGGGAGAGTTGAATCTCCCCGTAAGATTTTCCCTTCCAGTTTCCGGACATTTCAGCCAGTTTCTTCGACAGGACCACACTCAGCAGATTACGACGTTTCAAATGAATGATTTGAAAGTTACTTGCCTTCAAATATTTCCACACATCCTTCCATTGAGAATCCAGAGCATGGTAATAAAATATTTTAAACCCGACCGCTTTTACCGATTCGGGGTAGCGTTGAAAAACTTTCTGTTCCAAAAAATCAACAGGCCGCTCCTGCAGCAATCCTGCTTCCTTGAACAGATCCAGTTTGCGATGCCGGTAAAAAGGCATATCCCATCCCACTTCTCCCCGGTGTCTGAATATTTCTCCATAACAGATCAGATCATCACGGGCATTTATCAGGCCCCGAACCATATTGGACCCGACTCTCGAACGACCCAAAATTATAAACTTCTTGTAGTCTCTTTGCCCATAATCAGGGGCCAAAAGATTGGCCAGGTCTGTAATGTGCAGCCTGAATGCCTTTTGAAAATTTTCAAAAATCATTTCCCCCCGGTTTCAGGTTTTTCAATCCTGCCAATCTGCCTGCTGCCATGGCCAGTTTCTTCCCGTAATCCATGAGCCAGAGTACCGGAAAATAAAACAGGGTTCGATTCTCCCCCCGTTTTTTGATTCGCCGATACAAATTGAGCGGCGAGGGAGGGAGAAAAGTTCGTAAAATATGATACAGAATCGCCGGTCTGTTCTTGCCGGCTGCTTGCATAGTCAGCGGGTGACCCATCCCCACTCTGTACGATTTACGGAGTGTGGAACCCCATGTTCGGGCAACCGAATACACAGTCGATTCCGGACAGTAGCCAATTTTAAAACCGGCATCCACTGCTTTTCTTGACCAATAGATATCCATTCCTGTCCGTATATCAACGGGAAAATCTCCCATCGTATCGAGTACTTTTCTGTGAAAAAACAAGTTTCCGCCTAATGAGGCCTGTTCCTCGTTTACATATTTTTCATTATCCAGGAACGTAATGGAATCGAATATTTCGCCAAGGCTCCTGTGTTCCGAAAACTGGAATTCTACCCTTCCGCCAACCAGATCATATTTGCTTTTCATGAGGCATCTCACCCCTTTTTCAAGCCAGTCAACGGCGGGTATTTTGTTGCCGTCCGTAAGAGCTAAAATCTTTCCATCGGCCGCTTTCAAGCCTTTATTCCGGGCGGCATAAGGATTTTTCACGTTCGTCTCTTCCAGGAGGGTAACCGGGTATCGTTCGATAATCTTCCGGGTTTGATCTACGGAACCGTTATCCACGACAATCATCTCAACCCGGTCAGGCGGATAGGTCTGCTTCTCAAGAGCCTGCAGGACCGCTTCGATGGTCGAAGCAACATTCAATACGGGGATGATCACACTGACCGGCGGCTGCATGGATCTTGCTTTCCTGTGGGTTTCGATTTTCTTCTCAGTTTAGAGATTTTAGCAGAAACTTTCTTCTTTTAACAAATTAAATTCTCA
>JBBDNC010000132.1:3626-10991 GCA_040877875.1 Balneolaceae bacterium
TCTCAGTTTAGAGATTTTAGCAGAAACTTTCTTCTTTTAACAAATTAAATTCTCATAGAAAAACTGAAACCGGATGTAGGTATACTGGTTTACAGGCTGTTTTGCTATTCGTCATTCCTAAATTATTTTCTCTATACTGAGCAGATTCAGGGGAAAACAAATTCCATTCATTCCCCGTCAACAATCGAAAATATGCCAGATGCTCAAGAATCTGTATCTCATTGGAATTCCGGAATCTTTGATACCCATACAGCCTGTTATCTTTAAATCATATAGTTATCTCATTGACCGCAGATCCGATGAATCTCATCAAATAATTTCCAAATTCGGTAACCGCACCGCTTCGTAAAGACGTGCAGAGAGTGTAAGCGGGTCTTTTGTGTTGCGTTCCATAAAATTCGATTCATCATTCCAGGAGTGTTTAAGTTGCTTCTCTACCCATTCCGCCTGCTGTTTCTGATCCCCCGTCCCAAACGTATCCATCACACAGGCCATTTCAATTCCCGGCGGGTTGTACGCATAACCGTACGGATTTGAGGGCAGCAAATGCCTGAACTCTCCGGATGCAGCATACCGGAGAGCCTTTCGAAAGTTCCGATCCTTCCAGATCGCCAACTCCGGCATCTGTTTATAGATCAGGGAAAACCCATAGAGATTGAACAGGTGATATCCGATAGCTTTGTGAGCCAGAGCTTTCCGGTTCCCCGCTCCTTGTCTTATCAGACGTTTCAGCTCCTCTGCTTTCTGTTTCAGGCTGAAACGAAGAATCAACGGATGATAAATCAGGCCGGAACGGTATACCTGAAGATGGACCGGAAGAAGGTCAGTAAACCGGATGACCTGTTCCCGTACATCTTCATTATGCTCCGAGAGTTGAGAACCGATCGCCCCGAACCAGAGCTGATGATTGAAGGTCCTGTCATACGGCAGGGTCATCCCGTCTACCGCGACCCGTTGCCAGGCTCCACATTCCCGGTCAAACGGGTGTAGCAGAAACACCTCTCCAGCCAAATCGATGTATTTTTTTTCGTCAAGGAACTCACCGGCATACACCAGAGCCTCGCAGGTCCACGCCTGACCGATTAACCCGTTACAGGTATCCTTGGCCGGATGAGTACGGTGATGAAATGTTTTTCCCATCGGCCGGGCCTCCTGTCCTCCAAGATAATCGAGGGCTTTCCGGGCAGCCTCCAGGAACCGATTCTCCTTGCTGATATCATAGGCTTTCAAAAAAAGGATCGTCCAGTGGGAAGTATTCCGAACGGGTGTCTCCGGATCCTGGTAAGGGCCGTTATGACCGGCCGGCATAAACCCCTTTTGGGTGTTCTGCAACCGAAGCCCCGCCTCACAACTCCGTACAATCAGATCGTATAATTTTATGGGTTGATCCATATCATAATCAACTTTCGTTTTACCGGGATTCTGTCGGCCCTGGATGATTGTTGCGAGGCAATCCCAGGTTTTCTCATTTATCCATACGCCCCGCGTACACATTGACGTATTGATCCGCAATTTTCTTCCAGTTCATATATCTGCGGCAATAGTCCCGATTTTGTTGTCCGAGATCGGTCCCGGATAGCCTGAATCCTTCCCGGATAGCCGAGGCTACCGATGAAAGATCTGACGGGTCAAAGACCGGGTTTCCGGTCTGGCCCAATACTTCACCGATCACCCCGTAATCGGGTCCGGCAACCACTTTGCCAAAATTAAAGCCGAGAGCCACATTACCAGAGTTAAGAGCCCGGATCCTCGGAATGAAAAGAAGGTCTGCCGCATTCATATAAATTTGAACTTCTTCGGGAGGAATTACACGTTCTTCGGTTTTTACACGGCCTTTATTGAAAAAAAGTTTTCTGCGCACTGTAAAATGCCGCATCTTCGATTTATAGGGGTATGGAATTTTCCCTGCTATCAAATAAAGCATGTCTGCCATTCCGGCCGATTTCATGGCGTTGATCCCCATATTCAATTCCTCTTCCGAGCGGATGGCTCCAAATGCAAGCATTACATTTTTCTGCAGGGAAATCCCCAGCCGTTTTCTCGCCTCCCGCTTCCCGATGAGGTTCGGAAAGAGACTATAGTCACCGTGCGGAATAACAATCGTGGGCTTGCCGGCTGTCTCTTCCGGGAATTTTTCACTAATGAGCTTCACAGATTCTTCACCCATATGAATAAACACGTCCACGAGAGAATAGATCTGCCTGTAGAGTTCGACGCTTTTCTCGTTTCGTTGTTTGTGAGGCAATTCATTGTGGACAGTCAATACCAGGGTTGTGCCTTTCGCTTTCCATGATTCCAGAAGGTTCGTCAGACGTTGTATCGACTCCTCTCGTAGCTCGGTTTCAGAAAATGAATCCGGGAGTCCGGCACCCATCAGTTCTTCCGGCCAGTGCAGGTGAATCACATCCCAACTGCCCTCCTCAACATGAAGCCAGCCGTAACCGTGCTGAACTTTAGCTATTCCCGAATGAAACTCCAATCCCTTCAACAACTGAAACAGATAGGGATTTCGCAATCCGGTGGTATTAATATCATAGGGGATTAATACATTCATAGCATGTGTTGAAAGGTTGAAAATATAATAAATTGAGAGCCATGATTCAGTCATACATACCAGCGGCGGGATACTATTACTGAAACAGGCCCTCTGCCTCAGAACTTCATCCTGCCCCAACCGGGACAACTTCCCGGTTTCTAAAAATTAAACACCCCTGCCATGACCCCTTTAAACCGGCTCCAGGCAATTTCAATTCTCCTCTCCCACGGAATGTCACGGTTCTGCAGCTTCCATTTGATTTTTTTTAACTGATGGAACAGCAACGGCAGGATACTTTTCTTGTCATATTTATGAAGATAAAGAAACCAGCCCCGGTAATAGTAGTAGTTATACCGCGTTCCTTTTTCACTGATTCTCTGAAAGGCTGTGAACCCGGGGTTTACCTGAAGCTTCCACCCTTTCTTTCGGGCCCGGGTACACCAGTCCACTTCTTCAAAATAGAGGAAAAAATTCTCGTCGAACATTCCGATATCACGGATCGCATCCACTCGCATTACAATAAAAGATCCATTCACATAGTCTATTTTACGACCGATGGACGGTTCCGCTTCATGCACCGGTAGACGTCCATGGATATGACTGGGTTTCAGAAACCGCTCTCCCGCCAAAATCCCGCCGTCCGAGTAAATAATTTCTTCATCAGAACCGCGAATACACAAACGGGGTCCGGCAGCAGCCAGCTCCGGATCCACCTCGAACATTTCTCTAAGGGCCGGCAAGATGTTGCCTTCCAGGCAGACATCCGGATTGAGCAGGGCTACAAGATCCACCTCCGGGTGATCCAGCATACTGAGGATCCCAAGATTATTGCCTCCTGCATATCCCATGTTTTGGGGCGATATCAAAAGCTGTTCTTCCGGAATAACGGCCTTAAGTTCGTCTGCTTCCTCCGTGTCGCATGAATTATCCACAACTAACACAATGAGGTCCGGAAACTCGACTATTTGCCTATACAGCGCAATCGTATCTTCACAAGTAAAATAATTGAGAATGATTACGCCGGTCATATTTAGCAGCTCCTTTTAATCTGTACGGAAAACTCCGGCAAAGGATCCTGTGTGGAAATACCCGTGGAATGAGAACGGATGACCGAAAGTAGTGTACACGTAACAGAAGACAGGATAATCAGATTCACATCTTTTGTAATACAAAAGTAGGGGGATAGCAAGAAGGGGCCATACCCGGAGTTCGGATTCTCCATATTCCTGTTCCGGTTCATTTGATTGTTCAGTTCCATAGTGTACTCAGTTTCCTGAAAATTTTGCCGGCCAGTTTTTCAGAAGATGCCAATGGCGATAGCTCGTCGATAAGGGGAGCCAAAATCTTTCCAAGTCCGGAAGACGGATTCCGGTTCCCTTTTTCTTCCTGGAGGAGTCGGTAGACCGAGTTCCCATATTCCGTTTTGAGGTTAAATTCATTCGCCCAGGATCGGGCAACTTTACCCAATTGATCCAGCCGTTCCGGTTCATCGATCAGGGATTCTATTTTTTTGGATAACTCCAGGTGATTTCCGGGGGTGTAAAGAATCCCGTTGCCACCTTCGGAAATTAATTCGGCCGTCCCCCCGCCATTCGCTCCGACGACCGGGGTCCCCGCAAGCATCGATTCGAGAGTTACCCTTCCAAAAGGCTCAAATGAGGAACAGACAACTGTGACATCTGCGAAGGACAGAATCCCATTCGCATGATCCAGGTAGCCGAGAAAAATAACCCGATCCCTCACACCATGTTCCTCCGCAAAAGCCCTGATTTCATCTGCATACGAGGAATCCTTTTCATCTCCGCCGATTAACAGGACAACATCTTTGCCCCGATCCCTCAGCTCGGCAAGAGCCCGGACAGCTTCCATCTGATTTTTCCATCGTGTCACTGTCCCGATGATGGCAATTTTAAACGATTTCTCGAGGGAAGGATCTTTCCTTAAGGCCCTTAAAATCTTTCGTAAATCTTTGAATGGATCCGATTGCCGAAAGGATTTCAACAGCCTGGAATATTCGGGATATCTCTCCAGGATGATTTTATAATTCTTTTCAATCATCTTGTTTCTCTCCTCCTCACCGAACGACTGTGCCCCTTTATGATACACATAGGTGCGGCAGGAGGCGACATTTCGATACCCGCTTTTGAGCAATCTCATCGAAAAGTCATTCTCCTCGCCATATCCCATACCGAAAGTTTCACGGTCAAATACACCCACCTCTTCGATTGCCTCGCGTTTGATATAGACACAAAATCCATGTGAAGTTGGAATATCCGTATAGTCTACCGGTGCAACTTCCTCCAGCCACCGGCCGGTTCGATCCGGATCTTCATCCCTATTATTTTCATATAATCCGGGCAGGGATACAAGAGATGCGTTGTTGGACATCGGGGTTACCGTTCCGATCTCTTTCTTATGGTGAGCCGTTTTTTTTAGCTTCTCAATCCAGCCGTAAGTGACGAGGGTGTCACTGTTCAAGAGTACGACATCCCTTTCGGAGGAGATCTGCATCCCGAGGTTGCACGTCCCTACAAATCCATTGTGCTTGTCACTACGCCGGTATTCCAGCAGATCCCCGTTTTTACCTGCAAGCTCTTTGACTTCAGCGATCAGCGACTCGTCTCGGCTACGGTCATCCAGGATATATACCCTGTGTAATGAGGAAGAACGGTGACGCAGAATGCTGTCCAGGCATTGGAGAATAAACCGGTCGTCGTGCATCGGAATCACAACATCCGCCCGGCGATCGGTCTGAACGGAATCTACCCTTTCAGGCAACGTCACGTAATTATAGATAACTTTTGACTTCGACACTGGCAGTTGATCTCTCGTCCATTCTGCCTGAACTGCCTTGGAATTAAAAATCACACGATTTGAAGTAGCGGACACAATTCCTTCAAGATCCGAATGAGGGATCAGAAACTCATAATTCAAAGGCTGAGAGGCCGCTTCGCGTATATGCCAGATATGTGGTTTTCCTGTTAAAACCGCAGCCAGGGCACCGGCTCCAATCACAGAAGTATTACTGTACAGGATATCCGCATTCCAGTCCCCGGCGATCCGGGCGATCTTTTCTGAAGCTTTAGACATCCGATTCAAAACCGGCCCTGCAGGAAAATCCGGGGCGCTCGTCCGACGAGTCCACCAGGCAAACGGCACACTCTTCCAGGGAACCCCCATCTTGTCCAGTTCACGCATGAACGGCCCCTCCGGTTTTGCAACGATCACACCCATCCAGACATCTTTCTTCTGAAGGGCTGCAATCAGCTCCAACAGGGAACGTTCCGCCCCTTCCAAACGGGACTGATGCGATATGATGCAAACTCTTAGCACTTTACCATTCATAAATCCGTGAGATATTCCCCGTAACCGCTCTTCAGCAGAGGTTGAGCCAGTACTTCAAGCTGTTTTTTATCAATCCATCCCATATTATAGGCGACTTCTTCAATACAGCCGATTTTCATATCCTGCCGGTCTTCAATCACCTGGACAAACTGGCCGGCTTGCATCAGAGAAGAAAAAGTCCCCGTATCGAGCCATGCCGTCCCGCGGTTGAGAACGTCCACCTTGAGCTTGCCTTGTTTCAGATATGTCCTGTTTACATCTGTAATTTCAAGTTCACCCCGGTCAGACGGCGTCAGATTTTTAGCGATTTCAACGACTTCCTTATCGTAAAAATAGAGGCCCGGTATGGCATATTTGGATTTCGGCCGGTCCGGTTTTTCTTCAATAGATAAAACGTTTCTTGACCGGTCAAACTCAACCACCCCGTAACGGCCCGGATCTGACACCCTGTATGCGAAAATAACTCCACCGTCGGGGTCATGATTCGCCTGAAGGGTTTTACTGAGCCCGGATCCATAAAAAATATTATCCCCCAAAATGAGTGCAACACTCTCCTCCCCGATAAATTCCTTACCGATGATAAAAGCTTGTGCCAGGCCTTCCGGTTCAGGCTGTACGGCATACTCAAACTTACAGCCAAGTTGAGTCCCATCCCCCAAAAGGTTTTTAAAACTCGATGTGTCGCGGGGGGTGGAGATGATCAGGATCTCCCGTATACCTGCAAGCATCAGAACCGACAATGGGTAATAGATCATCGGCTTGTCATAGACAGGCAACAATTGCTTGCTGGTGACCATTGTAAGGGGGTGTAGTCGTGTACCCGACCCCCCGGCTAATATGATTCCTTTCATACTCAGATCTTTCGTTTAATCAAGTTATTGATTAGAAAGCAGATGGCAAAAGCCAAAAGTAAGAAGATATCATCCTTTGCTCCACCCCGGCCGCCGGCAGATTCAGGTCTCCCCCCTTTGCCGGCCCCATCTAACTTTTACTTGTCAGTTCGCCTAAAGACTCTGCATCTCTACCATTTGCCGAAATCGTGTGTTCCCGTCCTGAACCAGATCCTCGTAGGTACCCTGTTCAATGACTTTACCATCGTCCAATACGTATATATAATCCGCATTCTTAATAGTGGAAAGCCGGTGGGCAATAATCACCACTGTCATGGAACCCTTCAAAGCATCAATGCTTTTTTGGATAAACCGTTCTGATTCGGTATCGAGTGCACTGGTTGCCTCATCAAGGATCAAAAGGTTCGGATTCTTGTACAATTCACGCGCTATAAACAGGCGCTGACGCTGGCCGCCCGAAAGCCTGACCCCCCTGTCACCAATCATCGTATGGTATAAGTCAGGCAGCTTTTTGATAAATGGTGTGGCATAAGCCCGTTTTGCAGCTTCATGAATTCTTTGCCGGACAGATTCATCCTTTTCGTAATCCCCTTTCCAGAGGCAGATATTATTGGCAATCGTATCATCAAAAAT
>JBBDNC010000132.1:11091-17205 GCA_040877875.1 Balneolaceae bacterium
TGTTCTCCGGCCGGCTCCCGGTGTTCCCGGACCGCATCGAACTCTTCTACGACCATTTCAAGCGATCCGATCTTGTTCATGGTTTTTTGCCATACATCCTGGATACCTATCATATGCTGCATTCCCCTGTGAAATAGCAGCAAGGCTACAAAAATAGGCGTGATGGGCGAATCAAAAACAGCTACCTGGATAATGATCACAAACAGTAAAAAGATCACTGAAACAGGCTCACGGATGGCTGTGGTAAATGCGCCGGCAGCATCCTGCCGAAACAGATACCCGGCGAGTTTCCGAATACTATTCATAACTCCGGCCCGCAGATGATGCATCTGATTCGTAGCCGTCAGGTACTTGAAAGCCTGCATGGTTTGCACCAGGAACTTGTTTAATGTACTGGCTTCAGAGGCTGTTTTTCGCGAAAGTTCCTGAACATATCGATTCAGGTATCGAAATAGAAAGAGAAGGCCCAAGCCAACAACCAGTGCCATCAATGCAAAGTTCCAGGCAAGTAGAAACGCAATAAACAGATAGGAACTCGTAATGATAATAGCTGACAGGAATTTGGTAAAACTCTCAAATGAATTCAAAAAATTGTGGATCTGCCCGTTGATAATATTAATGAAGTGCCCGGTATTATTGCGGGTATAATACTGATAGTCCATCTTCCGGTAAGCGTCGAACATCTTGCCTTTAATCTCCTGGAGCAACTGCGACTTGAGATAACTTGCATAGGCTCCCTCCATAAACTTTAGTATCCCTTTCAAAATAAAGATTGCAGCAATGAAGAGAAGGATTCCGACGATGGATCCCGAAATCCCCATGAAGTCCAACACCGTATACAGTACACGAACCACTCCGCCTTCACGGTCGATCCCGGCATCCCCGGCATCTGCAGCCTCTATCAGGGGGAGCAGAAGTGCAATTCCGAACCCTTCGGTAAGTGCCGCAATGGCAGTCAGGGCGAAAACAAGATACAACCGTCTGCCAATAAAGCTTTTGTATACACCCAGGTAGTACGTGATGCTTTCAAATAACTTCAAATGTCAGGGGAGTTTTGAATGAGGATCGTTTTTTTTGTTTTTAAATTCTGTAGAAAACTTTCTCCATAGGCGTCCGCAATAAATCATGGCAACTCCAAAAAAGAACCCGAGAAAAACCGATCCGAACAGGATTCTAATAAAGTCCGGGGACGAAGGTGAAGTGGGTATGGTAACGGGTTCGTAAATGCGAAAGACAGGGGTATCTTCCTGAACTTTGATTTTAGCTTCCTCTAATCTGTTGGCCAGAGAGTTATAGACATTAAATCGTAAATTATACTGAGATTGCAGCCTCTGTTCCATCACCTGAGCCCTGGCAGTTTGCAAATTAAGATTCATATCCCTGAAAGCCGCCAGTGAATCCTGGGTCGCCTCAAATCTCTTTTTAGATTGTTCATATTGAGATTCAATGAACTCCAAATCCTGAACAGCCTTGTCCGTCCTGTACTCCGTAATATATCTTGTCAGCAGCTCCTTGACAACCTTTACCACTTCGGCTGCCGCCTGTGAATCAGGCATCGAGGTACCGATCACAATAAAACCGGTTTGCGGTTCAATTTGAACCGTAATCCAGTTCTCAATAGAATTCATCGCTGTTCGAACCCGGCTGTCAACCATTACAGGAGTCTCAAAATCACTAAATGCATCAAAATCAATCATTGAAGGGGCTTGATCCTCACCGGACGATGATCCGAACAGCCTGGAGATCGTCTCCGGCAGGCCGAATGAAATGTCCCATAAGAAGCTTCCGGTCTTTTGCAGAAAAGACTGTTGCCGGATCTCGCTAAAATACTCAAAGAGTGTTGCCTCCCGTTCCAGTTCATTGAAATAGACGGATTCCTGGATCAACTCGATTTTAAAGGGCAGGCTCTCCACAATCCTCGGATATAGATTCACACTTAACTCGTCTCCCTCTGTGACATTCGGCTGCACCCCGAATATATTCTGGTACTGTTGCAACAGACGGCCGCTTTGAGAATCCCTATTCGATTCGGGCATTAATTTGGTTTCAGCATAGTACATGCGCTCGCCAAATGCATAGATCAATACACCAACAACTAAAAAAAGTGCAAATACTTTTAATATTCCAATCCGGTGATCCCACAGATCACAAACCAATCCTACGAAATCAATGATTTTTTCATCTTCCTCGAAATAGGAATCCTCTTTTATTGGGACCAGTCGATACTCTTCGATCGATGAGTCAAGTTTGCTGTCCTTCCGATCTGAATCACTCATCCTGTATATTCGTTTTCAATAGTATCCGGAGTTATTCTGTTTATTGTTTTCCAGGCTGCCAGCCTCCCCCTGGAAATTTGCCGTAAATTTTTAATATATGAAGCATTTACTCCACTTAAAAGACGGAATAGGATGAACACGGAGAGCATTGAGAAGTATTTCACAGATTCATCCTGTCACCCGTTCATTTTACGAGCAACATCCTCTTCGAGTATACCTGTTCATTTGCTAGAAGCCTGTAGATATAAATTCCACTGGCAAGACCGGATCCGTTAAAATTTACAGCATGATATCCGGCCTCCTGACGCTGGTTAATCAACGTATTGATTCGCCGCCCGGCTATATTATAAACCTCCAGTCGAACATCGCCCGGAACAGATAAAGAATATCGGATGATCGTATTCGGATTAAATGGATTCGGATAATTCTGAGCCAGCAGCGTTTTATTGGGTGGGGGACGATATTCACGCATATCTCCTGTCTCGGAAAATTCTAACCGTACGTCTTTCAAGGAATGTTTATGTCCGGATTGATCCGTGTATGAAAGGCGATCCAACAACAGGCTTACCGGTTCGGCCCAATTTCGTTCGGAATTCAGTTCAAGCGTCAAAAGCAGGCCGGCTGATTTATCCGGGGTAAATCCCAAATGGACAAACGCTCCTTCCACCCACCCGCTTTCAATATCCTGCCGGTTATACGAGAGCAAATGCTCGGTTTCCATCCATTCTTCAGCCCATCTGCCCGGCCGTATTCCCTCTACACGCATTTGGCCTGAAGGGGCATTCCGGAGTTGCACCCTGTAGGACAACCCGGTCAGTTGAATCGGAGAGTCGGTCATAACATATACGTACCCTTTCCTGCCGGGTTCAACCGGTTCCAGATAAAGCTCAGCGAGGGGTTCGATTGCATCCTGTTGCTTGCCTGAGTTTCGGGATTGCCCGAAATTTAAACCGATAATCTTCAAATCCCGGTGATCCACAATTCCATTCCCATCCGTATCGGCAGAAGTCGCCTCTACCGGGACCCACGCTTCTACGTTCCGTTCCTCCCATCCGATCGTATTGAAAATGGGCAAAGGACCTTCCAGCAGCCAGTTTACACCCAATACCAAAACATCCTCTTCGTCCACACTCCCGTTGTTATCGGCATCTCCCGGCCAGACGGACATCTCCACCGGGTTCAGGTTTTCTCCTCTGACGATGACTCCGTCTATTCGGTTCGATCCGCTTCCCGATATGTTTTCTTCCCCATTCACATTGATATCTCCCACCAGACGCCACCGTATAGACACCTCAGCCTGGTCATTATAATCAGAAGGCAGCTCAAGGTGATCAACAACCCCCGCCGTCCAATTGCTTTCCACTGTAATCTCTCCCCCGGGAATGTCGTCCCAGCTCCCGTTGGCAACTCGTCCCTGAAGTTTGAATTTACCGGGCCCGGTTCCCGATCCATATTGTTTGGATGACAGGGTAATATTCCCGAGTCCTTCGGTACTAAAAGATGCCATCCAGTAGGGAGTTCCATCCTCCTCTGAATTCCAACCGTTTGAGTTAGCCGAGCGATCGGGCGATCCAGTTGAAAACCCGTTTAGCTTTGCACCGGAAAGTACGAATTCACTTCCCATGTTAACCGGCAAGCCCCTCCAGGGTAGATAGGTTTCAGTATCAAAATTCCATTCGACAATCGTATATACGAATGTTGAAGAGGTATCCAGAACCTCAAGCTTGGTCGAACGGTTCTCTTCACCATCCCAAAATCCACCCCCTTCACCGGTCACGCCGGATTGTCCGCCATATTTAAAGTCTCCTTCCTCGAATTGAGCCCGGAGTGCAATAAAGTAGATACCCGCTTCAGTCTGGTATCCGGCAGACTCAAGATAGGCATGGTACCCGTCCGACTCTTTTTCATCGAAAATCATTTGGGTCCACGATGACTCACCCCAGTCCGCCGGATCCGTGTCGCTACCGTTTAAACCGAACCAAACATGTATATCCTCCGATTCAATCGACTCAATATCCGTCCACCCGTTTACATAGACTTTACCGGTCACATCCAGCAACTCCCCCCTGTGGATCTCAATCTCCTCAGGAAGAGTCAGAACCAGATCACTCAGCGCTTTTTGGACGTCAAAATCAAGATCGGGCAAATCCGAACTTTCTACCTCTTCACCCTTGGAGTCTGTCAATTCAAGGGAGGAGAAGCTAAAAGCAGATTCACCGGCCGGCGCCTTGCCATCTATTAAAAAGTTAAGTTCCATCAGGGTTCCCGTCGATGAAGATTCAGTTGATGAAGTACGCGTAACCGAAGCCCCCACCCGATCTTTCGTAAGCATACCGGCTATCTCCAGCCCCTCCTCCATTAAATCGCCTGACTCAATCCCCGTAAATGTTGCTACATTCTCATCGAACACGACCTCCACACCCATGTAAAATATATCTGCCTCTTCCTCAATTTCAAATGTCAATGTAATGACTTCGGCAGGAATAGGATCCGCTGAAGATGCCGAAGCTGTTAGTCCAACCGATTGGGCCTGCAGCAGCCCGAAGCAGCCACTCAGTCCCCCTATCAAAATCAAGCCTGTTTTTCCCAAAATCCTTGAATATGCTCTCATATCACTTCTCTCTTGATTTAATTTCAACGTTATTCACGACGGATTTTATCGTTTAATAACGCATTCGGTTTTTTATTCAGCCCCCCCTCCTCTTATTGATTTTACCTTTATTCTATATGAGCCGAAAAATCCGGAAACCTTACATTAAAATCCGGTAAGCCACCCTTATTACTCAATTTCTTAGCCGTTCGTATTCGCTTAAATGTCCGGGATCTGCTGCGGTAAGCACATTATAGGCTTCGAGACGAATCTGACTATTTCCGTCCATAAATGCGGCAACAATCTCAAGATATTTCGTGTCAAAAAACAAATCGAACAAAAAGCCCCTGCTGGAATTCTCCCTGTTTTGCCGGATTCTGCGGAGGGCATCGAGTATTTGGGCACGTGCACTTTCTTCATCCATCGTAAACTGATCCAGCCCGAGCCTGTGATATTGGTAAATTGCACTTCTTAACTCCTCATATCCAGGGTTGGTAAGATCCTGAATCAATCCGTATCGGTTCCGCTGGGAACCGATTGAACGCGCCCACCCGGGATGATTGGCCATCTGTGCCAGTTCCAAAATTTCCATTGCCCGGTTAAAGTAGGGAGAGCCGCCGAGTTCTGAAAAGGAATCATAGTCAAATCCCATCAGTACATACATATAGAAATCGATAAAACTGGTGAGAGCATCGAATCGAAGGGCATCGAATACCAGGCTTTTATTACGGGGATAGTGAAACGTCCAGTTATTATCACTTATAATCACCGTGGCTGATTCCTGAGCAGTATTATAGATCGGCCTGTGACTGCTGAACACGACTTCAGCCGAAAAGTTGTACTGATCGTCTACACCGGTTAAAACGATTCGGACCCGGCATTTGATCTTCTCATACTCCTCAAATTGGTCATCCGTCCACCGATTTTCATTTATATACCTTTCCAGTGCCGGTACCAGTTCGGACACATACTCATAGGAAGTGTCACTGATCTGGCGATCATTGATCGTTACCTCGCAGTCAAACTCCTGAGCCCGGAGGACCTCAGCAGAAATCAACAGGGCTGCAACCGCCAGGGTAAAGAGTATGTAGATTCGATTCATATTCCATTTCATTGGATGGACGAGTAAAATGAGTACCGGCTATCAGCGAGCCGAATATCTGATCCGACTGAGAGTCCGTTGATGAATAGAAGGCTTTGAAAAATCACTGCGTGTTCAAAAAATGAGCGTCTTTTTGCCCAATTTCT